>JBDTLY010000109.1:0-8848 GCA_039934535.1 Casimicrobiaceae bacterium
CTGCATCACGTCGTGATCGACGGCGGCCGTGTCGCTGCCTATCGGATCGTCGCACCCACGGAGTGGAATTTCCATCCGGCCGGCGCGCTCGTCCGCGGGCTTGCCACGCTCGCCGCCAACGACGAGCCGCGCCTCGTCCGGGAGGCGCGCCTCGCGGTGCAGGCGCTCGATCCGTGCGTTGCCTGCTGCGTGGAGGTCGCGCATGCATGAGCTGTCGCTGGCGGAGGGAATGCTCGAGGTTGTCGCGGGTGCCGCGCGCGCGGACGGCGCGCGAAAAGTGCGCACGGTGTGGCTCGAGTTGGGCGCACTGTCGCACGTGGAAGTGCAGGCGCTGCGCTTCTGCTTCGACGCGGTGACGAGAGGCAGCATCGCCGACGGGGCCGCGCTGGAGATACTGACGACGCCGGGGCAGGCGTGGTGCATGCCCTGCGGCACGCGCGTCCCGCTCGCTCGCCTCGGCGACGCGTGTCCGCAGTGCGGCAGCCATCAGCTCCAGGTCGTCGGCGGCGAGGAAATGCGGGTGCGGGAAATCGCGGTGGCCTGACGGCTGCTGCCGTGAACAAGGAAAAGGAGTCGGACATGTGCACGACTTGCGGCTGCGGCCACGGCGAAACGCGGATCGACAACGTCCCGGCGGGCGCGAGGGCGTCGCCCGGACACGAACATACGGCGATGCATGCCCACGGCGATGCGCACGACCACGGGCACGGGCATGCCGATGGGACGTGGCACCGTCACGATGCGGATGCCCATCGGGCGATTGCCGGTGGCGCGTTCGGCGCCGTGCACGCGGCCGGGACGTCACCGGAGAGAATCGTTCAGATAGAGCGCGACATCCTGAGCCGGAACAACGCGCTTGCCGCCGCGAATCGGCGCGCGTTCGAGGACCGTGGCGTGTTCGCGCTGAATCTGGTGTCGAGCCCGGGATCGGGCAAGACGACGCTGCTGGTGAAGACCATCGAGGCCCTGCAAGGTCGGCTGCCCGTCGCCGTGATCGAAGGCGACCAGCAGACTTCGCTCGACGCCGACCGGATTCGCGCGACGGGTGCGGCGGCGGTACAGATCAATACAGGGAAGGGCTGCCATCTCGACGCGCAAATGGTTGGGCAGGCGCTCCGGTCCCTGGAAATCACCGACGATTCTGTGCTGCTGATCGAAAACGTCGGCAACCTCGTCTGTCCCGCGGCGTTCGACCTGGGCGAGGCGCACAAGGTCGTGATTCTCTCGGTCACGGAAGGGGACGACAAACCGCTGAAGTATCCCGACATGTTCCATGCCGCGGACCTCCTCATCGTCAACAAGATCGACCTGCTGCCGTACGTGGCCTTCGATGTCCACCAGGCAATCGAGTACGCCCGGCGCGTGCGGCCCGGTCTCGAGGTCCTGTGCGTCTCGGCGACGACCGGCGAGAATTTCCAGGCCTGGCTCGCCTGGCTGGAGCGTGGCGCACTGCGCGAACGCGCGCGGCGCGACGAAGCGGTCGATGCGCTGCATCGCCGCATCGCGGCACTCGAAGATGAGCTCGCCCGCAGGACGGCGGCCGTCTAGCGGGTGCGCGCGGTCACGGACACGATGGAGACGATAGTGCACCCCACCGCGACGATGCGCACGCACATCGAAGTACGCGGCATCGTACAGGGCGTGGGCTTTCGTCCGTTCGTGTACCGGCTTGCGCACGAGCTCGACCTCGCGGGCTGGGTCAACAACGACGGCGCGGGCGTGTCGATCGAAGTCGAAGGCGATCCGGCGCAAATCGCGCGCCTTGCGCGGCGCCTGGCCGCCGATGCACCCCCGCTCGCGCGCGTCGACAGCGTCACGGTCCGCGAATGCACGCCGCGTGCCGATTCGGGCTTCGCGATCCGCGAGATCGGCGGCGGCCGCACGACCACCGCCATCGGGCCCGACAGCGCGGTCTGCGACGATTGCCTTGCCGAGATGTTCGATCCTGCCGACCGGCGCCACCGGTACGCGTTCATCAACTGCACGAACTGCGGTCCGCGCTACACGATCACGCGATCCCTGCCTTACGATCGCGCGGCGACCAGCATGGCCGGGTTCTTCCAGTGTCCCGAGTGCCTCGCCGAATACCGTGCGCCCGCGCACCGCCGATTCCATGCCGAGCCGAATGCGTGTCCGCGGTGCGGGCCGCGTCTGGCGCTGCTCGACGTCGGCGGCCGGCCGATCGCCGGCGCCGACCCGATTGCGGCGACGCTTGCACGGCTCGGCGCGGACGAAATTGTCGCCATCAAGGGATTGGGCGGCTTCCACCTCGCCTGCGACGCGCGCAGCGCCGCCGCCGTCGCGCGGCTGCGCGAGCGCAAGGCGCGCGAGGAGAAGCCATTCGCGGTGCTGGTCGCGAACGTTGCCTCGTTGCGGTCTTTCGCGGGCGTTGCCGCGGCGGAAGTGGCGCTGCTCGAATCTACCGAGCGTCCGATCGTTCTGTTGCGCAAGACGGAGACCGCTGACGACGAGCTCCCGGGGGTCGCGCCCGGACTCGCTTGGCTCGGCGCAATGCTGCCGTCCACGCCGCTCCAGTATCTGCTGTTCCATGAAGCGGCGGCCCGACCCGCAGGCGTGTCGTGGCTCGCGCAACCGCAGCCCCTCGTGCTGGTGATGACCAGCGCGAACCCGGGAGGCGAGCCGCTGGTCACCGACAACGGCGAGGCCGTGCGCCGGCTGGCCGGCATCGCCGATGCGCTGCTCGTGCACGATCGCGCCATCGTGACGCGCTGCGATGACAGCGTGGTGCGGGCGAGCTCGGACCGGCGTCCGGGCGGATTCCAGTTCGTGCGCAGGGCGCGCGGATACACGCCGGGCGCGATCAGGCTCGCGCGTTCGGGGCCGCCGGTAATCGCGCTCGGCGGCCATTTCAAGAACACGATCTGCGTCACGCGTGGCGACGAGGCGTTCGTGTCGCAGCATATCGGCGATCTCGACAACGCGCCGACGTGCACGGCGCTCATCGAGGCGGTCGCGCACCTGACATCGATTCTCGAGGTCGAGCCGACGGTCGTCGCCCACGACCTGCACCCCGACTATTTCAGCACGCGGCACGCAGCGCGCCTCGCGCAGACGCTCGGTGTGTCGCGGCTCGGCGTTGCGCATCATCATGCCCACATCGCGGCGGTCGTCGCGGAACAGGGAATCGACGGCCCGGTGCTGGGTCTCGCGCTCGACGGCGTCGGCCTCGGCACCGACGGCGGGGCGTGGGGCGGAGAGCTCCTGCGCGTCGACGGGCACCTGTTTCGTCGCCTGGGACATCTGGCGCCCCTGCGCCTTCCCGGCGGCGACGCGGCGGCGCGCGAGCCCTGGCGCATGGCGGCTGCGGCGCTCGCGCGTTGCGGGCGGGGCGACGAGATCACACGGCGGTTCGACGACGAGCCGGCGGCACCTATCGTGGCCGCGATGCTGGCGCGCGGCGTCCACGCGCCGCCGACATCGAGCATGGGGCGCCAATTCGACGCAGCCGCGGGCCTTCTCGGCGTCCGCAGGCGTATGGCGTTCGAAGGGCAGGCAGCGATGCTGCTCGAAGGCCTCGCGGACGCGCACGGCGCCGTCAATGCGCTCGACGCGGGATTCATGATCGCCGCGGGCAACGTGCTCGACTTCTCCCCGTTGCTGGCACGTCTCGCCGATGAACGCGACGCGGCTTTCGGCGCCGCGCTTTTCCACGCGACGGTCATCGAGGGCCTTGCCGCGTGGGCGGCGCGGGCGGCGCGAGCGGAAGGACTCGCGACCGTGGCCTGCGGCGGCGGTTGCTTCCTGAATGCGCTGCTTGCCCGCGGCTTGCGCGCCGCGCTGGCCGCCCGCGGCCTGGCGATGCGCGAGGCCATGGCCGTGCCGCCCAACGATGGCGGCTTGAGCCTCGGCCAGGCCTACGTCGCATTGCAGGCAATGGCGGCGCGGGATTGACCATGTGTCTCGCCATTCCCGCGCGCGTCGTCGCGCTGCCCGGGCCGGATACGGCACTCGTCGATCTCGGCGGAGTGCGAAAGCGCGTCTCGCTTGCGCTGGTCGAGGGCGTGGTGCCCGGGGATTACGTGATCGTTCACGTCGGCTTTGCGCTCGCACGGCTCGATCCGGCCGAAGCCCTGCGCACGCTCGCCGTTTTCGCTGAGGCCGGCGCGGGTCGCGAGCCTGCTTCGAATCCGCCATGAAATACATCGACGAATTCCGCGACGGCGCCCTTGCGCGGGTGATCGCGGCGGCGATCGCCCGCGAGGCCAGGCCGGACAGGCGTTATCACCTGATGGAGTTCTGCGGCGGCCACACGCACGCGATCTCCCGCTATGGCATCAAGGACCTGCTGCCGCCGAACGTAGAGATGATCCACGGGCCGGGCTGTCCCGTCTGCGTGCTGCCGATCGGCCGTATCGACAGCGCGATCGAGCTCGCCGCGCGGCCGGGGTTGACACTCGCGACCTATGCCGACACGATGCGCGTGCCGGCCTCGCACGGGTTGTCGCTGATGAAAGCGAAGGCCCGCGGCGCCGACATCCGGATGGTGTATTCCTGCGCCGATGCGGTCGCGATGGCGCGCGAGAATCCCGATCGAGAGGTCGTGTTCTTCGCCATCGGGTTCGAGACGACGACGCCTCCGACGGCGGTGGCCATTCTCGAGGCGGCGGCGGCGCGGCTCGCCAACTTCAGTGTATTTTGCAATCACGTGCTGACGCCGGCGGCGATCGCCAACATCCTCGAGTCGCCGGAGGTGCGCGAGCTGGGCACGGTTCCGCTGGACGGATTCATCGGACCCGCGCACGTCTCGACGGTGATCGGGACGCAGCCGTACGAGTATTTCGCGGAGGAATTCGAGCGGCCCGTCGTCATCGCCGGCTTCGAGCCGCTCGACGTCATGCAGGCGATCCTGATGCTCGTCCGCCAGCTGAACGAAGGCCGTGCGGAAGTCGAGAACGAGTTTACGCGCGCCGTCACGCGCGAAGGCAACGTCAAGGCCAAGGCGCTGGTGGCCGAAGTCTTCGAGCTGCGCCAAACGTTCGAGTGGCGCGGCCTGGGCGAGGTGCCGTACAGCGCGCTCAGGATCAAGGAGCAGTACCGCGCCTACGACGCCGAAGCACGCTACGGCATCGAGTACCGTGCCGTCGCCGACAACAAGGCCTGCGAGTGCGGCGCGATCCTGCGCGGGGTGAAGAAGCCGAGGGATTGCAAGGTCTTCGGCACCGTCTGCACGCCCGAGAATCCGATTGGCTCGTGCATGGTGTCCTCGGAAGGGGCGTGCGCCGCGCATTACACGTATGGCCGCTTCAAGGACGTGCCCGTCGTGGCGCAGACGGTGGCATGAGCGCGATCCGCGCCGATTACGTCCGACCCGTCGATTTCAAGCACGGGTGCGTGGACATGACGCACGGCAGTGGCGGCCGGGCGACGGCGCAGCTCGTCGACGAACTCTTCATGCGCGCGTTCGACAACGAGTGGCTGCGGGCGGGCAACGATGGTGCACGGATCGTCATGCCGCCCGGCCGCATGGTCATCGCCAGCGACGCGCACGTGGTTTCGCCGCTGTTTTTCCCTGGCGGCGACATCGGTTGCCTCTCCGTCCACGGCACGGTCAACGACGTGGCGATGGCGGGCGCCGTGCCGCTCTACCTCGCCGCGACGTTCGTCCTCGAGGAGGGATTCCCGCTCGCCGACCTGCAGCGGATCGTGCAATCGATGGCGGCCGCCGCGCGCGCCGCCGGCGTGCCGATCGTCACCGGCGACACCAAAGTCGTCGAGCGCGGCAAGGGAGACGGCGTATTCATCACGACGACCGGCGTCGGCGTCGTTCCGGAAGGCGTGGACATCCGTGGCGACCGCGCGCGACCCGGCGACGCGATTCTCGTGAGCGGCACGCTGGGCGACCATGGCGTGGCGATCATGTCGCTGCGCGAGAATCTTTCATTCGAGACATCGATCGCGTCGGACACGGCGGCGCTCCACGGCCTGGTCGCCGCGATGATCCGGGCCGTTCCCGGCATCCATTGCCTGCGCGATCCGACGCGTGGCGGGCTCGCGACGACGCTGAACGAGATCGCGACCCAATCGGGATGCGGAATGGTGATCCGCGAGCGCGACATTCCGATCAAGCCCGAGGTAGACGCAGCGTGCGAGTTTCTCGGACTGGATCCCCTCTATGTCGCGAACGAAGGCAAGTTGGTCGCGATCGCCCCGGCCGAGCATGCGCAGCGCCTCCTCGCGACGATGCGCGCGCATCCGCTGGGATGCGACGCGGCGATCATCGGCGAAGCCATCGCCGACCCGCAACACTTCGTGCAGATGCAAACCGCTTTCGGCGGGCGCCGCAACGTCGATTGGCTGACCGGCGAGCAATTGCCGCGGATATGCTAGCGCCGACGCGATGCGTATCCTGCTGCTTACGCATTCGTTCAACAGCCTGACGCAGCGGCTGTACGTCGAGCTGGCGGAAGCGGGCCACGCGGTGGCGGTGGAGTTCGACATCAACGACCGCGTCACAGGGGAGGCCGTGGCGCTGTGCCGGCCCGACCTGATCGTGGCGCCCTTTCTGAAGCGCGCGATTCCCGAGTCGATATGGCGGAAGCATCGCTGCATCATCATCCATCCGGGAGTGCCGGGCGATCGTGGTCCGTCGGCGCTCGACTGGGCGATCGCGCGGGGCGACCGCGAATGGGGCGTCACCGCGCTCGAGGCGAACGGCGAGTTCGACGCCGGCCCGATTTGGGCGGCGAATTCGTTTCCGATGCGCGATGCGCCGAAGTCGAGTCTGTATCGCAACGAGGTCACCGAGGCCGCTGTCGCGTGCATCAGGACCACGCTGGCCCGGCTTGGCCAGCCGGGATTCGCGCCGACGGCGCAGGATAGTGCGGATACCGAACTGCGCGGGCGCACGCACCCGCCGATGCGCCAGATGGACCGCGCGATCGATTGGCACCGGGACGATACCGCCACGGTGTTGCGCAGGATTCGCGCCGCCGACGGGTTCCCCGGCGTGCGCGACGACATCGCCGGCGTTTCGTGCTACCTGTACGACGCGCACCCCGAAGGTTGCCTGCGCGGCGATGCCGGTACGATCGTCGCGACGCGCGGCGGCGCGGTCTGCCGCGCGACGCGCGATGGGGCGGTGTGGATCGGGCATTTGCGCCGCACAGGCGACCCGGCGGCGCTCAAACTTCCTGCCACGATGGTCCTCGCCGGGCATCTGGCACGGGTGCCGGAGTCAACCTTCGCGCCGGAAAAGGCAGTCGACTATCCGACCTGGCAGCCGATCCGCTATGTGGAAGCGGGGCAGGTTGGCTTTCTGCATTTTGCCTTCTACAACGGGGCGATGGGCACCGCGCAGTGCGAAGCGCTTCGCCGGGCCTATGCCTACGCATGCTCGCGGCCGACGCGTGTCGTCGCGCTCATGGGAGGCGACGACTTCTGGTCCAACGGGATCCACCTCAACCTGATCGAGGCGTCGCCGCATCCCGCCGACGAGTCGTGGCGCAACATCAACGCGATCGACGACCTCGTGCGCGACATCGTCGACACGGACCGCCAGCTCACGATCGCGGCGATATGCGGCAATGCGGGCGCCGGCGGCGTGTTCATGGCGCTCGGCGCGGACCATGTCTACGCCCGTGACGGCGCGATCCTCAATCCGCATTACAAGGGGATGGGCAACCTCTACGGCTCCGAGTACTGGACGTATCTGCTGCCGCGCCGCGTCGCGCCCGATGCGGCACGCGCGCTGATCGAAAATCGGCTGCCGATCGGTGTTGCCCGGGCCGCGGCGATCGGTCTGATCGACGGGCACTTCGGCCCGACGCCCACCGCATTTCACGCGGAGATCGCGCGGCGCGCGGCGGCGCTTGCTGCGGACCCGGAATTCACGCATCTTCTGGCCGCGAAGAACCGGCGCCGCGCCGCCGACGAAGCCACAAGACCGTTGGCCGCCTATCGCGACGCCGAACTCGAGCGGATGCGGCTCGGGTTCTACGGGTTCGATTCGAGCTATCACGTCGCGCGCTTCAATTTCGTCCGCAAGACAGCACGCTCGCGCACGCCGCTGTATCTCGCTCCGCATCGAATCCGCGCGACCGGCGGCCCGACCGCGATCGCGCCTGCTCAAGCCTGAGCAACGCCCGCCGGCGGTTCAGTGGATCTGCCGCGCGACGATCGGCGTCTCGCGCGCGCGAACTTACGGACTCGGTGTGTCGGGATCGGCGGGCACCGGCGCGGGCGCAAACCGGGTGATGGCGGCGAGGATGCCCTGGAGCAACGCCGTCGGCGGAGGCGGGCATCCCGGCACTTCCACGTCGACGGGAATCACATTCGCGACGCGGCCGAGACTAGCGTAGCTTTCGCCGAAGATGCCGCCCGTGCAGCCGCAATCGCCGAGCGCGACGACGAGCTTCGGCTCCGGCGTGGCGTCGTAGGTTCGCTTGAGCGCGATCGCCATGTGCTTCGACACGGGACCGGTGACGAGCAGCAGGTCCGCATGCCGCGGGCTCGCAACAAAGCGGATGCCGAGGCCCTCGATGTTGTAGTACGGGTTGCCGAGCGCGTGGATCTCGAGCTCGCAACCGTTGCACGAGCCGGCATCGACCTGGCGAATCGTCAGTGCGCGGCCCAGCGTGCGCAGTATCTTCTGCTGCAGGCGCGCGGTGTCGGACGCCTGCATCGCGGGTGTCGGCGTCGGCTCGGTGCGGATGCCGGTTTTCGCGATCTGTTTCAGGATATGAAGCATTGTCGGTCCGTCAAAGGTCGTGCCCGCTGTAGGACAGGTTGAACGACTTGTTGATCAGCGGAAAGTCGGGAACGATGTTGCCGATCACCGCGTGCTCGAGCACCGGCCAGTTCGACCACGAAGGGTCGTGCGGATGGCAGC
>JBDTLY010000110.1:0-8817 GCA_039934535.1 Casimicrobiaceae bacterium
GCAACCGGGAGCCGTGCTCGCGTTGGCACTCAGCGTGAACGTCGCCGGTGCAGGCGCCGTCGCGCCGGATGCCGGCGACGTCATCGTCAGCGTGGGCGGACCGCACACGAGGATCGGCGCAGACCCCGAGGCCGTCACCGCGCCGGAGGTGTCGTACGCGAGTGCCGACACCGAGTACGCGCCCGCAGCAACGTTTGACCACGCGAATCCGTACGGCGAGGACAGGTCGCTGCCGATCAGCGTCGCGCCATTGTAGAACTCGACTTTGGTGATCAAGCCGCTGGAGCTCGCCGCCGTCGCCGCGAAGCTGACGGTGGCGGGCGCCGCATAGATCTGGTTCGCAGCCGGCGCGGTCAGCGACACCGTCGGCGCCACCGGCGCGCCAACGTAGACCGCATCAACAAAGATCGTGTTGTCGTAGCCAAGGAACTGATTGGTCGAGCGGATGAGGATCGTGTGGCTCCCCGCGGTCAGCGCCATCGCCGGTGTCGCGTAGGTCCGGTACGCAACGTTGCCCGGTGCACCCGTCCATTTCACCGCACCATCGACCTCGATCGAAAGCGTGATCCCCGCCGGCGCGTCGTGGTTCTCCTTGCGCTGGATCGCCTTTACCGAGACCTGATAGGTGCCGGCCGCCAGATTGACCGCCTGCGAGATCGTGCCGTCGCCCTGGATGAACGCCACCTGCTTGCCGTCCGTCGTATTCACCGTCTGCGCGGTGAACAAACTGCCGTTGGTCGAGATTCCGCGCGAGCCATTCGCTCCCGCGAACATCCACGGACTGCCGGCAATCGTGGGCCCGCTTGCCGCCACGAAATTGGGCGGCGTAAGCGGCGGCAGCTCAAAGCTCCCGTCGGCGATGCCCGTCGGCGCCGATCCCACGGTGATGACCTTGCTCGTCGCCGCGACCGCGCCGCCGTTGTCGTAGGCTTGCACCGACACGTTGTGCGACCCGGCGGGGATGTTCGTCCAAACGAACGAATACGGACTCACCGCATCGGAATTGATCAGCACCCCGTTGTCGTAGAACTCGACTTTCGCGATCGTGCCGTCGGGGTCACTCGCCGTTGCGCTCAGCGTGGTCGTGGCGGGCGCCACGAGCCCCGTGCTCGGCGTTATCGTCAGCGATACCGTCGGCGGCTGGTTGACCGACGCAATCTTGACCATGTCGACGAACAGCGTGTTGTCGTTGGTGGACTGATTGGTGCCGCGGATCGTGATCGTGTGGTTTCCTGCCCCCAATGCCATCGTCGGCGTCGTGTAGGTCAGGTATGCGACGTTGTTCGGGACGCCGGACCACCTTGCGAAGCCGTCGACCTCGATCGTCAGCACCATCCCGGCCGGCGCGTTGAAGTTCTCCTTGCGCTGGATCGCCTTCACCGACACCGTGTAGTTGCCCGCCGCGAGGTTGACGACCTGCGATACCGTGCCGTCGCCCTGGATGAACGCCACCTGCTTGCCGTCTGCCGTCCCCACCGTCTGCGCGGTGTACGCGCTGCCGTTGGCCGAGATTCCCCGCGACCCCGACGCTGCTCCCGCGAACGTCCATGGGCTGCCGGCGACCGTCGCTCCGCTCGCCCATACATAATTCCCGAGCGCGAGCGACGGCAGCTCGAAGCTCCCGTCGGCCACGTTGCCCGCCGGCACCGAGTTCACCGTCACGGACGCGGCGGCCGTCGTGGTCGTGCGGCCGCCGTTGTCATAGGCCTTGGCCGTCAGCGAATACGTGCCCGCGCCGACGTTGGTCCAGCTGTACGTATAGGGGGAGATGCCAAGCGCAGTCGCTATCAGGCTCGCACCGTTGTAGAACTCGACCTTCGAGATGCTGCCGCCGCTGTTCGGGCTCGATGCGGACGCACTCAGCGGAATGGTCGCGGGCGCGCCATACGTGGCGCCGGAGACCGGGGACGAGAGAGAAACAACCGGCGGACTCGTGCCGCCTCCGCCTCCATAGGGCGGCACGTAGATCATTGCCCAGCCCACGTCCCACCCGTACTGCGAGAATCCGTTGGTCGATGCAAAGAAGCAGAAGTTGCCGCCTGCGGCCAACGGGTCCAATGCCGTGTAGTTCCACGTGTACGAGGAGCCGTAGACGTAGACCCCCCACGGCCCCTTGATCTTGCCGGGGACGTCCGAAAATGCGCTCGCGGGGCAGTTGCGTGCCGCCCAGACTTCGCCGAAATTAAGCGACGGCGAAAAATTTAGAACGCAGGCATTGCCGGCACAGGACCCGGTGACTGTCGCGTCGGCGATCGGCGAAACGAGGGACAGGACCGTCGCGACAAGCGCAAGCGATCCCCGCAGGTAGTCGAGCCGCATCGTTGTTCTCCCCTGCGCGGTTCCGGCCGTTCGGAGCGCCGTGAATCCGCGACGGTCGACTCTAGCCGATGCGAAAGCAGGCTGTCACCTGTCAAAAGTGACAGGTATTTTCGAACGAACGTGCGGTGCGCATGACGACGGCATTACTGGCGCCGCGCCGAGGGGGTTCGTCTACAGTGCGCGCGACATGTAGACGGCGCCTTCGAGCGGATTCACGTAGTACGGCGCACATTCGCGGAAGCCGTGCCTTGCATAAAGCGCGCGGGCGTCGGTCATCCAGTCGAGCGTGTCGAGCTTGAGTTCGGCGTAGCCGATCGTGCGCGCTTCGGCCAGGACCTTGTCGACCAGCCGGCCGCCCCATCCGCCCTTGCGCGCGCGCGCCTGGACGAAGAGGCGCTTGATCTCCCCGGCGGCACGCGGCGGATCGCCGTCCGCGACAAGCGGCCGCAGCGCGACGCACCCGAAAGCATCTCCTGGTTCGCCCGCGAGCAGCAACCGCCCGCGCGGACGGGCGTACGCACCTGGCAGCGTCGCAAGTTCGCGGTCGAAGCCCTGGAAGCAGAGATCGACCTCGAGCCACTGCGCGTATTCGACGAAGAGCGCGCGGGCAAGCGCGATGTCGCCGTCGCCCGCCGCTTCGCGAACCGCGGCGGTCGTCACGCCGGCTTTTCGCAGCCGCCGATCTTCGTGTCCGCGCCGGGATATGCGGGCCCGAGATCGCGCAGCTTGGCGATGACGGGCTGCTGCGGATCTCTGATGACAATGAGCGACTGCAACACCACTTGCGTCCGCGGTCCGACCTTGGCGCCCGAGACACCCTGCTTCGCGAGTTCCACCAGTTGCGCGTTGGCGGCGTCTTCCGTCTTGAACGCGCCGAGCGAAACCGCGAAGCGCTGCGGACCGCCGTCGATCACGAGCACATCCTTCTGGCCCGCGGCCTTGAGCTCCGCCGCGCGCTTGTCGGCCGCCGGCTTGTTCGCGAAGGCCGGCAGGAAGATCCAGTACGACGTCGCGCTCTCGACGCGGCGCTGCGAGACGAGCTTGCCGAGGGCCAGCGAATCGATGTCGGCGAGCGCGCGGGCGCGATCGACCTCGCTGAAGGGACCCCATTCGAGGCAGACGTCGGCGAGCGCGGCGGCTTTCGCCGGCCCCAGCGCCAAGACCTCCTGCGGCGACAGCAGCTTGATCTTGTCCGGCTGCACCTGCTGCTTCAGGCGCACGGCCTCGCCGCCGCTCGCGCCGTCCAGCCACAGGTAACCGGCCAGCGCCAGATTGGCGAGCACCAGGAAAATGACCAGCGTACGCATGGCGGGATATTAAACGGGCGCTGGCATGCCGGCCAGCGCGAGCACGCCTTCCAGCACGAGATTGTCCACGACCTCGACGGGCGGGCTCAAGTGCCGCGCGATCTCCGCGGCGGCGCCGCCGGCGATATAGACGCGCACCTGCGCCGGATTGGTGTCGATCTGCCGGCGCATCTGCTCGACCGCCCCGCAGATGGCTTGCAGCGCGCCCGAATGGAGCGCATCGGCGGTGTTGTCCGGAAATTCGCGGAATTCGCCTGGCGCCGACTTGAGCGCCGCGGTGTTCTCGGCCAGCGCCTGCAGCATCAGCCGCATGCCCGGCAGAATGAGTCCGCCGCGGAACACGCCCTCTTCGTCGAGCGCATCGACGGTCACCGCGGTTCCCGCGTTGACGACCACGCACGCGGGTGGGAAAAGGTCGGTGATGTTCGAGCGTTGCCAGGCCGCGATGAGCGACGCCCAGCGATCGGCCCCGAGCTGCGACGGCCGCGCGTACCGGTTGGTGACGCCGCAAGCGCTCTCGCGGGCCATCAGCCATTCCGGCACCAGCCGCCAACGCGTGAGCTGCGCTTCCACGCGCACGCGCGCCGCTTCGCCGGCGACATTCACGCCGACTGCGCGCAACGGTCGCGCCAGGTTATGCCAGTCGCGCAGCGCGAGGGTCCCGATGTCGCTGTTCGGCGTGGCGCCGAGGGCCACCCATCCGTGCGGGCCGTTCAACCCCCACTTCATCCGGCTGTTGCCGACGTCGATGACGAGGATGTTGCTCATCTCCGACGCGGAGTTCGTGCGGCGTTACGCACGCCGCAGCGAGATCTCGCCGGAAAGAAAGCGCGCGCGCCGCGGCCCGTCGGCCAGGACCAGCGCGCCGCTGGCGTCCACGCCGGCGACCTTGCCGGCCACTGTCGCGCCATCGGGAAGGAGCAGCGTCACCGGCTTTCCCTGATACGCATGGCGGTGCTGCCATTCGGCGGCGAAAGGGGCAAAGCCTTCCTTTGCATATTGCTCCAGCACCGCGGCGAGCTCGGCGACGAGGCTCGCGAGCAACCGGTTGCGGTCGATGTCCTTTGCGCCGCGGCCCGCGATGCTTGCAAGATCGGTCACCGGAACCGCGATGTCCTTGCGCGCGATTGCGGGCAGTCGAACGTTGAGGCCGACGCCGATCACCGTTGTCGACGGGCCGAGCGCGTCGCCGTTCACTTCGATCAGGATGCCACCGACCTTGAGATGGCGATGGATGATGTCGTTCGGCCATTTGAGCGCGATGCCGCGGAATCCCTCCGCCTCGAGCGCCCGCGCGACCGCAACGCCGACTGCGAGCGAGAGCCCGGCCAGGAACCCGGCGCCCTGCTCGAAACCCCAGCCGAGGGAAAACGTCAGGCTGCCGCCGGCGATCGCCGTCCACGTCCGGCCCCGGCGGCCGCGTCCGGCGGTCTGCCACTCAGCGGCGAGCACGACCCCGTGGACGTCGCGCTTTTGCGCCCGGCGAAGGAGCTCCGAGGACGTCGAGTCGAGCTGGTCGACCACTTCGACGGTGAGCCGCGATCCGCCGCCGCGCAGGGCCGCCTTTTCGGCGAGCGCCGTCCGGACCGCTTTGGCGTCGAGGAAATCGGGCGTCTCGAGGAGCCGGTAGCCGCGCCCCTTGATCCGCTCGAGCGCGAGGCCCGCCGATTCGGCGTCCTTCAGCACCTGCGAAACGCGCGCGCGCGTCAACCCCACCTGCGCGGCGAGGTCCTCGCCGGAGTGGAAAGCCCCGTCAGAGAGCTGGCGGAGCAGGGAAAAACCGAGCGGAGTGAGCACTGACTCGTCTTCGTGAGTGTAAGCCATTGAAGGATAACAGAATCCATTTTGGATTGCCATCCTCCGGTCACACGCCGGAAATGCGGCCGGATGCCCGGTTTGCAACGCCGCCGACGGCGGCCGCGACGTGGCGCGGTCAGCCTTTCAGCACGCCCCGACGGATCTGGTCCTGCTCGATCGACTCGAAAAGCGCGCGGAAATTGCCCTCGCCGAAGCCCTCGTTGCCCTTGCGCTGGATGATCTCGAAAAAGATCGGCCCGATTACCGTCTTGGTGAAGATCTGCAGCAGCATCTCGTCCTCGGCCGGCGCGCCGTCGAGGAGTATCCGGTTGCGCGCAAGCCGCGCCGTGTCTTCGGTGTGTCCCGGTAGCCGCGTCGCCAGCGCCTCGTAGTAGGTGTCGGGCGTGTCCTGGAAGTCGACACGCGACTTGCGCAACGCTTCGACGGTGGCGTAGATGTCGTCCGCCGCGAGCGCGACATGCTGGATGCCTTCGCCGCGGTAGTCGATCAGGTATTCCTGGATCTGGCTCTTGTCGTCGCTGCTCTCGTTGATCGGGATGCGAATCCTGCCGCAGGGGCTCGTCATCGCCTTCGATTTCAAGCCGGTCAGCTGGCCCTCGATGTCGAAATAGCGGACCTCGCGAAAGTTGAACAGCCGCTCGTAGAAGCTCGCCCACTCGTCCATCCGGCCGCGATGCACGTTGTGCGTCAAGTGGTCGATGGTCGTGAGCCCGGCGCCGCCGGGATGTTGGTCCGCGCCGGGGAGCGGCACGAAATCGATGTCGTAAATCGATACGCCCGTGCCGTTTCCGGAATAGCGGTCGACAAGATAGATGAGCGAGTCGCCGATGCCCTTGATCGCCGGGATGTTGAGTTCCATCGGCCCCGGACGCGCGTCCACGCCCCATGCGCCATTCTCGACACATTTCTTGAGCGCGAGCGCCGCATCCTTCACGCGAAACGCGATCGCGCAGATCGACGGGCCGTGCACGCGCGCGAACGCCTGCGCGAAGCTGTCGGGCTCCGCGTTGACGACGAAATTGATGCCGCCCTGGCGGTAGAGCAGCACGTTCTTCGCGCGGTGCTTCGCGACAGCCGTGAAGCCCATGTCGCCGAAGAGGCGGCCGAGCGCCGCCGGATCGGGCGCCGCATATTCGATGAATTCGAATCCGTCGGTGCCGAGCGGGTTGTCCCAGAGGTCGCCCGCAGTGGATTTCGTCATGCGCGTCTCCTCGTTGCAGCGCCTGCTTGCTTCAGCCGTTCAGCAGCTTCAGCACCTTGCGGTGCAATGCCGGGTCGCCGCACGCGACGACCGAGCCGCCTTCGTCGCAGCGTCCCCCATCCCACGATGTGATGGCGCCGCCTGCCGATTCGACGATCGGAATCAGCGCCTGGATGTCGTATGCGTACAGCGACGACTCGATGACGATGTCGATGAGGCCCATCGCCAGCAGGCAATACGCATAGCAGTCGCCGCCCCAGCGTGTCAGGCGCACTTCACTGGCGACGCGCCGGAATGCGGCGCGGTCCTTCGCTGTGCGGAACATCGTTGGATCGGTGCACGCGAGCACGGCCGCGTCGAGCGAGCGGCAGCGGCGCGTGTGCAATTGCCGTCGCAGGCGACCTCGCCGCCATTCCGCCGTTCCGTCCGCCGCGGCGAGAAACGTTTCGCCGACATAGGGCTGGTGCGCGACGCCGCCGACGACGCGCTTGCCGTCGTTGAGCGCGATGAGTGTGGCCCAGTGCATCTGGCCGAGGATGAAGCTCCGCGTGCCGTCGATGGGATCGATCACCCAGGTGTAGCGCGACGTCCCCTTCTGCCAGCCCAGCTCCTCGCCGCGAATACCGTGATCGGGATAGGCGCGGGCGATACGCGACCGGATCACCTGCTCCCCGGCGCGGTCGGCGACGGTCACCGGATCGTAGCCGCGTGCGCCACCTTTGTCGGAGACATCGAGTGCCGCGCGAAAATGGGGGAGGATCGCCTTGCCTGCCGCGACCGCCATGCGACAGGTGAACTCGAGAAAATCGGGCGTGCGCGTCCTGGCCATGCGGGGTGCGGGGTTTACCTTGGAGCCCGCATCATCGCACGGCATTGAACGCGCGCAACCGTTTCGCCGAACCGGCTACGCGGACTGCAGCAGCGCGTCTTCCTTGGCCGCCGCAAGGACGTTGCGCCACGCGCCGGCGTTGTCGCGCTGCGCGAGCCAGTCGGCGTCGTCGGCGAGCGTCTCCTCGAGCGGGCGAAAACGGAGCCCGTGCCCCATCGCCTTGCCGCACGAGAACGACATGAATCCGGCCGTCGTCGGATCCGATTCCGGCAGCCAGAGCGGCAGCTCGGTCCACGGGACGACGCCGTGCGCGAGGAGTTTCGCCTCGGCGATCCATGCCGGCGCGGCCGCGATCCCATTGGCACGCGCGCGCCGCTCCAGCGCGTCCACGAGATCCCCGAACGTCCAGCGCCCCTGCGGGCTGCAGGCGTTGAACGTGCCGCCGATACGGGCCGCGGCGAGGTCGAGCATCCACTCCGCGAGATCGCGCGCATCGATGAATTGCACGTGGCGCGAGCGCGGCGCCGGCACGACCGCGTCCACGCCCCGGTCGCCCAGCACCTCCGGATGCAGGAAGCGCGCGACCCAGTACGAAAAGCGGTCGGTGGGATCGAAGGGTCCGACGATCAATCCCGGGCGGACGATCGTCGCACGATCGTCAAAGGCGGCCTCGACCTGCCGCTCGCAGGCCGCCTTCAACGGTCCGTAATGCGCGGAG
Organism: Casimicrobiaceae bacterium; assembly: GCA_039934535.1. Classification (GTDB taxonomy): domain Bacteria; phylum Pseudomonadota; class Gammaproteobacteria; order Burkholderiales; family Casimicrobiaceae; genus CAIWHR01. Next base: position 8,193 of record JBDTLY010000110.1, read on the forward strand.
ATATCCTCGGACGAGGGATCCGCGAGCTCCGCGACGCGCGCATTCTCGTCCTGACCCGCCGCGCTGTCGTCGGCGTAGGCGGATAGCGACGATACGAAGAGATAGTGCGTCACGCGCTCCTCGAGCAGACGCGCCGACGCGCCCACGCACCGAGGCAGGTAGCCGCTGGTGTCGATCACGGCATCCCACGCGCCTTCCGCGAGCACGCCCAGACCGGGCGCGATGCCCGGATCGCGGTTTCCGGCGCGCCGCTCCACCGCCGGACCCCACGGCACCGCCGCGCGTCCGCGCGTGAAGATGGTGACGTGATGACGACGCGCGAGCGCGGCATCGACCACGTGCCGGCCGAGGAACTGCGTGCCGCCGAGGACCAGCAGCTTCATGACGCCGTTTCCCGCGTTGCCGCGACTGGAGAGCCTCAGCGCGGAACGATCGTCACGCCGGCGAGTTTCTCCTGCGCCTCGATCAGCGACGCGACGTACTTGTCCCCGAACCCCAGCAGGTTCGCGTTGACAAGGCTCTGGTGCACGGCCTCGCCGACGATGCCGCACACCGGAAGCGACTCCGCGAAATGCGTGTAGTAGCGGAGATCCTTCATCGCGTTGACGAGCGTGAACTTGAGACC
>JBDTLY010000111.1:0-8776 GCA_039934535.1 Casimicrobiaceae bacterium
GCCGACCGGGATTTCGAGATGCCCGGTGACCGCGGCCGGCGTCAGGCGGGCGATGCTTTCCTCGCGCGTGTTCGGCACGACGCGCACCCACTCGTTGGCGTCGGCCAGCATGTGTTCGATCTCGACCAGCGGAATGTCGCGCCGGAGCTTGAGCGTCACCGCCTGCGAGTGGCAACGCATCGCGCCGATCCGCACGCAGATCGACTCGACCGGGATCGGATTCGCTTCGCGGCCGAGCATCTTGTTCAACTCGGCGCCGCCTTTCCACTCCTCCTTCGACATCCCGTTGCCGAGGTCCTTGTCGATCCACGGTATCAGGCTGCCGGCGAGCGGCACGGTCGTGTGCGCGGTAGGAAATGCGTCGTCGCGCAGGATGCCGGCGACTTCGCGATCGATGTCGAGGATCGACGACGCCGGGTCGGCGAGGAGGTCCTTGGCCGCGAGGTGCGCTTCGCCCATCTGCGACAGGAGTTCGCGCATGCTTTGCGCTCCCGCGCCCGAGGCCGCCTGATAGGTCATGCACGTCATCCATTCGATGAGGTCCTGCTGCAGCAGGCCGGCGAGACCCATCATCAGCAGGCTGACGGTGCAATTGCCGCCGATGTAATTCTTCACACCGCGGTCCATCGCCGCATCGATCAGGGCGCGATTGACGGGATCGAGAATGATGACCGCGGAATCGTCCATTCGAAGCGCGGAGGCCGCGTCGATCCAGTAGCCGTTCCAGCCGGAGGCCCGGAGCTTCGGGAACATCGCGCTGGTCCAGTCGCCGCCCTGGCAGGTGACGATGGCGTCGAGTCCCTCGAACGCTGTCGGTTCATTCGCATCGCGGACCGGCCCGCAGTCGCGGCCGATCGCGGGCCCGGCGCCGCCGGCGCGCGACGCCGAATAGAACACTGGCTCAACGAGATCGAAGTCGCGCTCCGCCTGCATTCGCTGCATGAGCACGGACCCGACCATGCCGCGCCAACCGACGAATCCGACTCGCATTGCTTTCACCCTGATTGTCTGCCGCCCCCGCGTCGGAACCGCCCCCGGGAACCGCTCGCGGAGGCGACAGCGGGCCGAGGCGACCGGTCAGGTCGTCTTGATCGTCGTGGTTTTCGTCACGCGAGCGCCGGCATCCGCGACGCGCGAGCGTGGCGGGAGCGTGAAGCGAGAGCCGGCAGCGATCGCGTGCATAGGGCGCAATCGTATCACGACTCAGCTGCGCCGCTGCAATGCAGCAACGACCGCGTCACCCATCGCGCGCGTCCCGATCACGCGCTCCCCGGGCAACGCAATGTCGCCGGTGCGCTTGCCGGCGGCGAGGACGGCGCGAACGGCGCCTTCGATTCGATCGGCGATGTCGGCGCGCGCGAACGTGTAGCGAAACATCATCGCGAGCGACAGGATCGTCGCCAGCGGATTGGCCTTGTCGTCACCCGCGATGTCCGGCGCCGAACCATGGATCGGTTCGTAGAGCCCTTTGCCGTTCGCATCGAGCGACGCGGACGGCAGCATCCCGATCGAGCCGGCGAGCATCGACGCCTCGTCGGACAGGATGTCGCCGAAGAGGTTGCCGGTCACGATCACGTCGAACTGCTTCGGATTGCGCACGAGCTGCATCGCCGCATTGTCGACGTACATGTGCGTCAGCGCGACGTCGGGGTAATCCTTCGCCGTCGCGGTCACCACCTCGCGCCACAGGATCGACGTGTCGAGCACGTTGGCCTTGTCGACCGAGCAGAGCTTCTTCGCGCGCTTGCGCGCCGTCTCGAAACCCACGCGCGCGATCCGGGTAATTTCGGGCGCGCTGTAATGCATCGTGTCGAAGCCTTCGTCGTCACCCGCCGCGGTCTTCCGGCGGCCGCGCGGCGCGCCGAAATAGATGTCGCCGGTGAGCTCGCGGACGATCATGATGTCGAGGCCGGCGACGATCTCCGGCTTCAGCGTCGACGAGGCCGCGAGCTCCGGATACAGCAACGCGGGGCGCAGGTTGGCGAAGAGGGACAGCGCCTTACGAATGCCGAGTAGGCCCTGCTCGGGCCGCAGCGCGCGCGGCAGACCATCGTATTGGGGGCCGCCCACCGCGCCCATCAGCACGGCGTCCGCGTCCCGGGCGAGTATCAAGGTCGCGTCGGGCAACGGCTGCTTCGCCGCGTCGTAGCCCGCGCCGCCGATGGGCGCCGTCTCCGTTTTGACGGCGAGGCCTTCGCGCTGCAGGACGTCAAGCACCTTGACGGCTTCGCCGACGATCTCCGGCCCGATTCCGTCGCCGGGGAGTATCGCGATTTTCAGATCAGCCACGGCTGCGCCGCGAGACGCTTCGCCTCGAACGCGCGAATCTCGTCGGCGTGGGTCAGCGTGAGGCCGATGTCGTCGAGCCCGTTGATGAGGCAGTGCTTGCGGAACGGCTCGATTTCGAACCCGAAAGCCGTCGCGCCGTCCGTCGTGGCCACCGTCTGCCGGTCGAGGTCGATCGTGAGGCGAAAGCCCGGAAAGGCCGCCGTATCGCCGAACAGCCGGTCCACCTCATGTCCGCTCAGCACGATCGGGAGCAGCCCATTCTTGAAGCAGTTGTTGTAGAAGATGTCGGCGAACGACGGCGCGATGATCGCGCGAAAGCCGTAGTCCTGCAGTGCCCACGGGGCATGTTCGCGCGAGCTGCCGCAGCCGAAATTGCGGCGCGCGAGCAGGATCTGCGCACCGCGATACCGCGCATCGTTGAGGACGAAGTCGGGATTGAGCGGCCGCTGCGCATTGTCCCGGCCAGGCTCCCCGCGGTCGAGGTAGCGCCAGGCGTCGAACAAGTTGGGGCCGAAGCCCGACCGCTTGATCGACTTCAGGAACTGCTTGGGGATGATCGCGTCCGTGTCGACGTTGGCGCGGTCGAGCGGCGCGACGAGCCCGGTCAGGACACGAAATGGTTCCATCAGTGCGTCCTCGCGGGATCGGCGGCGCGGTACATGGTCCCGCCGCCGGCGTTGGGATCGGTGTCGCGGGTCTTGTAGGCCGTGCATGCGGTCGCTGTGAAGGCGACGCCAACGAGCGCGGCCAGCGCAACGACGTCACGGAACACGGAGGAATCCCTCATGAGCAGCGCGCGGTCCGGTCCCGCGAGGCGCGGGCCCGGACACGTGCAAAGGCCATCAATACGTCTTCGCCTTGTCGGCCGCCTTCTCGACACCGGCGCCCGCAGCCTTCACGTCCGCGCCGGCGCCGGCAACCGTATTGCAGCCGGCGACGACCACGACCATCGCGCCAAGCGCGAGCAATGCAACGAGTTTCTTCAGCATCATCGTTCTCCAGTTTTCCCCACTACACGAGTCGACGGACGTCGACGAAATGCCCTGCGACGGCAGCTGCGGCCGCCATCGCCGGACTGACAAGATGGGTGCGCCCGCCCGCGCCCTGGCGGCCCTCGAAGTTGCGGTTCGACGTGGACGCGCAGCGCTCGCCTGGCTCGAGGCGATCGTCGTTCATCGCGAGGCACATCGAGCACCCGGGCTCGCGCCATTCGAAGCCGGCATCGATGAATACCCGGTCGAGGCCTTCGCGCTCGGCCTGCCTTTTCACGAGGCCCGACCCGGGCACGACCATCGCAAGCTTGACGTTTTTCGCGATGCGGCGCCCGCGCGCGACCGCCGCGGCGGCGCGCAGGTCCTCGATCCGGGAATTCGTGCACGACCCGATGAACACCTTGTCGATCGCGATATCGGCGATCGGCGTTCCGGGCTCGAGCCCCATGTAGACGAGCGCACGCTCGATGCCTTCGCGCAGGACCGGGTCCTTTTCCGCGTCGGGATCGGGAACGCGCCCGTCGATCGTCGTCACCATTTCGGGAGACGTCCCCCAGGTGACATGCGGAGCGATCGTCGCCGCGTCGATGTTCACCACGCGGTCGAACATGACGCCAGGGTCCGATTGCAGCGTTCGCCAATGCGCGACGGCGCGATCCCACATTTCACCGGTTGGCGCGAGCGGCCGCCCCTTCAGGTAGTCGATGGTCGTGTCGTCGACGGCGATCATTCCCGCGCGCGCGCCGGCTTCGATCGTCATGTTGCAGACGGTCATCCGGCCTTCCATCGAGAGCGCGCGGATCGCGCTGCCGGCGAACTCGATCGCGTATCCGCTCCCGCCGGCGATGCCGATCCTGCCGATCACCGCGAGGACGATGTCCTTCGCGGTGCAGCCCGCGGGCAGCGTGCCCTCGACATTGACGCACATCGCCTTCGCCTGCCTGGTAAGGAGGCACTGCGTCGCGAGCACGTGCTCGACCTCGGAGGTGCCGATGCCGAAGGCGAGCGACGCGAACGCGCCGTGCGTGCTCGTGTGCGAATCGCCGCAGACGACGGTCATCCCCGGAAGCGTCGCGCCCTGCTCGGGCCCGATCACGTGCACGATGCCCTGGCGCTTGTCGCGGAACGGAAAATAGGCCTTGGCGCCGGTGGCGAGGATGTTGGCGTCGAGCGTCTCGACCTGCAGGCGGGAAATGGGATCGTCGATGCCGCGGTCCCAGTGGTGCGTCGGCGTGTTGTGGTCGGCCGTGGCAACGATCGAATCGGTGCGCCAAGGCACGCGGCCGGCGAGCTTCAGCCCCTCGTAGGCCTGCGGGCTCGTGACTTCGTGCACGAGGTGGCGATCGATGTAGAGCAGCGCCGTCCCGTCCTCCTCGGTGCGGACGACGTGGCTTTCCCAAAGCTTGTCGTAAAGAGTGCGGACTTCCATGGGGCTTGGACGCGGATCGGCGCCGTAAGGTTCGCTTCGAACCTTCAATTATCGCACGAGTGAGGGAGCAGGCCGAATGGGGGCCGCTCGAAGGCCCCGTTCGGCGAGGTGTGCGGCAACGTCGGCGACGAGGCATGGCGCGGTCGCATCGAACGCTCGAACCGACATCACGCGCAACCACGTGAACTGGCGCTTCGCGAGCTGGCGCGTCGCCGCGACGCCCTTCGCCCGAAGCCCCGCGGCATCGACGTCGCCCTCGAGGAATTCCCACGCCTGCCGGTAGCCCACGCAGCGCATCGAAGGCAGGCCGGCCGCGAGGGCGTAGTGCGTGCGCAATTCACGCAGTTCATCTACGAGGCCCGCCGCAAGCATCGCGTCGAAACGCTCCGCGATGACCGCGTGCAATGCCGCACGGTCCGGCGGGACGATCGCGATCGGTATTGCCGGGCCAAGCGCGGCGCCCGGCTCGCGCGCGCCCTGCAACGCCGACAGCGGCGTGCCGGTGATCTCGAAGACTTCCAGCGCACGCTGGATCCGCTGGGCATCGGCCGGATCGAGACGCGCCGCCGCCGCCGGATCGACCACGGCCAGCGACGCGTGCAGCGAGGGCCAGCCTTCGACGGCCGCGCGCGCGTCGATTCGCGCCCGCACTTCCGCGTCCGCGCGCGGCAATGCGCTCAACCCCTCGATCAGTGCCTTGAAGTACATCATCGTGCCGCCGACGAAAAGCGGAACGCGTCCGCGGGCGCGGATCGCGCCGGCCACCGCCAGCGCATCGGCGCGAAACCGCGCCGCCGAATACGCTTCGGTCGGGTCGATGATGTCGATCAGGTGATGCGCGACGCGGGCGCGCGTCGCCGCGTCCGGTTTCGCGGTGCCGATATCCATGCCGCGGTAGATCTGCGCGGAGTCGACGCTGACGATCTCGACGTCGAACCGGTCCGCCAGTGCGAGCGCGAGCGCGCTCTTGCCCGACGCGGTCGGGCCCATCAGCAGCACCGCCGGAATCATCAGCGGCCGCGCATGAAGAGGCGGTCGAGATCCGGCAGCGTGAGCTGGTACCACGTCGGCCGCCCGTGATTGCACTGCCCGGCGCGCTCGGTCGCCTCCATTTCGCGCAGCAACGCATTCATTTCCTGCACGGAGAGGCTGCGGTTGGCGCGCACCGCCGCGTGGCAGGCCATCGTCGACAGCAATTCATCGCGGTGGTTTGTCAGCACTTCGCTGCCGCCGAATTCGGCGAGCTCGGACAACACCGCGTGCGCAAGCGTCGCCGCATCGGCATCTGCCAACGGCGCCGGAATGCCGCGCACGGCCAGCACCGACGGGCCGATCGCCGTGATCGCAAATCCAAGTTGATCGAGCGCCGCCGCGTGCTCGGCGGCGGCGGCCATCTCAAGCAGGGTCGCCGCAAACGTCGCCGGGACCAGCAACGGCTGCACGGGCACCCGCACATCGGCCGCGGACTTCAACCGCTCGTAGACGATCCGCTCGTGGGCCGCGTGCATGTCGACCAGCACGAGGCCGTTGCGATTCTGCGCGAGCACGTAGATCCCGTGCAGCTGCGCGAGGGCGAAGCCCAGCGGATGGTCGTCGGCCGTGGCCGGAAGGTCGGGCTCGTCGGCCGCCGGCGCCGGGCGCGCGCCGAAGAGGCGCGCGTAGAACGACGCAGGTTCGGCCGCATCGAGTGGCATCGCGCCTTGCCGCGGCGGAACGTAAGGCCAGGGGCGCGTCGGCGCGGCAACAAAGTCGTGCGACGGCGCGAACGGCGGCGCGCGCGCCGCGGCGAGTCCCAGCCGATCGGCGGCCGACACGGCGGGCTGCTCGGCCCCGGTGACGGCCAGTGCACGCTCGATCGAGTGGCGGACGAACTGGTGCACCGCGCCCGATTCGCGGAACCGCACTTCCGTTTTCTGCGGATGCACGTTGACATCGACGTGCCGCGGGTCGAGGTTGAGCCACAGCGCGTACGCCGGCTGCCGCTCATGATGGAGCACATCCCGGTACGCTTCGCGCAGCGCATGCGAGATGACGCGGTCGCGCACGTAGCGGCCGTTGACGAACGTGTACTGGCCCGTCGCGTGCGTCGCGTACGCCGGACGAACGGCGAAGCCCGCGATGGCGAGCGGGCCCGCCCGCGCATCGACCTGTGCCGCGCCCTCGACGAAGCCGTCGCCCAGCAATGCCTCAACGCGCGCGCGGCGACCTTGCGCGAGCAAACGGTGGACGACACGGCCGTTGTGCTGCAGCGTGAATCCGACGTCCGGGTGCGCGAGCGCCACGCGCCGGAACGCTTCCTCGCAGTGCCCCCACTCCGTGGCCCCGGTCCGCAGGAACTTCCGCCGCGCCGGCGTGTTGTAGTAGAGCTCGTGAATCGTCACGGTGGTGCCCGCGGCGATCGCGGCGGGCGCCGTCACGCCGGCGATGCCGCCCTCGACCTCGATCCGCCACGCATGCGGCTTGCCTGCCGCGCGCGACGCAAGTGCCAGGCGCGATACGGCGCCGATCGACGCGAGGGCTTCGCCGCGGAAACCGAGTGTCGCAATCGCCGCCAGATCGTCGGCGGTCGCGAGCTTCGACGTCGCGTGGCGCGCGACCGCGAGATGCAGTTCTTCGCGCTCGATGCCGGCGCCGTTGTCCGCGACGCGGATGCGCTCGATGCCGCCGCCCGCGAGGTCAACGTCGATCTGGGTAGCGCCGGAGTCGAGCGCGTTCTCCAGCAGCTCCTTCAGCGCCGCCGCCGGTCGCTCGACCACCTCGCCCGCGGCGATCTGGTTGATCAGGTGATCGGACAGCGCGCGGATCGGCATCGTCAATTGGAAAGCCCGCTTGCCCAGCGTGCGTAGACATCGTCGGCGACTGCATGCAGCGCGGCAATGCGCGCGGGAAGGTCGCGCCGGATGTCATCGGCGGTCTGCACGGATTCGCTCGACGCCGAAGGCAGCTGTCCGGCGCCATCCGCGAGCCACGCCTCGACGAGGTAAGGCGTCATCTCGATGTGGCACTGGAAACCGATGTGCCGGTCGTCGACGACATACGCCTGGTTCGCATTGAAAGTGTTGGTGAGAACACGCGTCGCGCGCGGCGGCAGCGCGAACGCGTCGTAATGCCATTGAAACGTCGTGAAGCGGTTCCGGCCGCCGAACCACTTCTCTTGCGCATCCGCGTCCGTCGATTGCACGTCGACCCAGCCGATCTCCGCGACCGGCGCGCGCGTCACCGGCGCGCCGAGCGCCTTCGCGAGCAGCTGGGCGCCAAGGCAGTGGCCGAGCACCGGTACACCTTGCGCCACCGCGTCGCGCAGTAGAGCGCAGACCGGGGCGACCCACGGCTCGTCGTCGTTGACGCTCATCGGCCCGCCCATCATTGCGATGCCGGCATGGGCACGCGGATCGACAGGCACGGCGGCCCCCGCATCGAGGGGCACCATGGTCCATGCGATCTCGCGGCGATCGAGCCACTCCGCGAAATACGCCGGGCCTTCGGTCGGGGAGAAACGGAGAACGGCGACGGGACGCATGGGCGCCGACGTTACATCTGCCGGAACAGGTGGAAGAACTGGCGCGACACGATGAGCCGCTCGGTGCGCCCCTTGAGCAGCACGAATTGCCGCTCGGCGTCCTCGCGCAGCACGCCGGCGACGGCGTCCACGTTGACGATTGTCCCGCGATGGATCTGCCAGAAGCGGTCGGGGTCGAGGCCTTCGAGCAGGTCCTTGAGGGGCGTCCTGATCAGCGCCTCTGATTGGGCGAGCACGACGCGCGTGTACTTGGTGTCGGACTGGAAATAGACGACGTCGTCGACGGCGATGAGACGCACCTGCTTGCCGACCGCGGCCTTGATCCACTTCAAGCGCGTATCGTCGCCGCGCACCACGGAACGCAGGTCCGCGATCAGCGCGGACAGGTCGGCGGGCGCCGCCGCGAGCTTGCGGCGCACGCGATCGACCGTGACCGCGAGCCGCTCGGCATCGACCGGCTTCAGCAGGTAGTCGACGGCGCCCGCATCGAATGCCTGGATCGCATATTGATCGTACGCGGTGATGAACACCACGTGGCATTCGGCG
>JBDTLY010000112.1:0-8709 GCA_039934535.1 Casimicrobiaceae bacterium
CGACATGCTGATGACGCCGCACGGCTTCACGCGCGAGCATAACCAGCCGCGCTCGCACACGTTCGCGCTGCTGGACCAGTACGTCGTCGACCGCGCGTTCGGCGGCCGCTTCGACACCAAGGATGGCTGGCGCTACCTCGCGGGAACCGGCGACTTCAACGTGATGGACGTCGTCGTCGACCGCTATCCGGACAACACCGACCAGAAGGCGTTCCGGCCCGGCACCGCTGCCGCGGCGAACCCGGTCTGCCTGTCCTGCAAGACGCAGGACCACATCCTCGAATGGGCGTACATGGGCGACCCCGCGCCGAACGCGAAATGGAGCCGCACGTCGAAAGTCGTCGAGCTTGCGAAAGCGTCGAAGCATGCGCTCAACTGCATCTTCTGCCACGACCCGCATGCCGCGAAGCCGCGGATCGTCCGCGATGCCTTGATCGACGTGGTGACGCGCACCGAGTTCCCGACGCTCTACTCGCAGGACGCGCGCAAGACCAAGGTGGACGTCGTGGAGATGGGCCTGCGCGGCTACACGCGCAAGATCGGCATGCTCGAACGCTACGACGGCAAGCTGCAATGCGGGCAGTGCCACGTCGAGTACAACTGCAATCCCGGCTTCAACCCGAATACGGGCGAAGCGATCACGATGGCGGACAGGCGCACGAATTTCTTCCCGTTCGTCGGGCCCGCCGACATCCTGAAGGCCTACGACAGCATCCAGTTCCGCGACTTCCGGAACCAGTTTACCGGCGCCGCGCTGTGGAAGGCGCAGCACCCGGATGTCGAGACCTACTACGGCTCGAAGCACGAGCAAGCGGGCGTCGACTGCCAGGCGTGCCACATGCCGAAGGTCAAGGACACGAAGTCGGGCAAGGTCTACACGTCGCACTGGCAGACCAATCCGAAGAACTACCTCAAGGAGACCTGCCTCCAGTGCCACAGCGAGTGGAGCGAGACGCAGGCCAGGTACGTCATCGAGTCCATGGCCTCGCACTACCAGGGCAAAGTGCGCAACGCCGAGTTCTGGCTGATGCAGCTCATTTCGAAATTCGGCCAGGCGCAGTTGGTCGGCGTCCCGGAGGACTCGCTCAAGGCGGCGCGCGCGAAGCATGGCGACGCGCACGCCAACTGGGAATGGTGGACGGCGGTCAACGGGGCGTCGTTCCACAACCTCGAGCTCGCGAAGGAGTCGCTTGCGAAGTCGGTGGCGTCTTCGCAGGATGGCATCAGGATCCTCGACGACGCGATCAAGGCGAAGCAGGCGCCGCCTGCCCCGTCCGCGGCGGCTCCGGCGGCGGCACCCGCACCGACCGCTGCACCAAAATAGCCGCCGCACATTTCTGCCGGAGGCCGGGGTCCCGGCCTCGCCTTTTTGTCCGCCATCCGTCCATAATCCAGCAGGTGTGGGCCGACCGCACTGTTATCGCGCTTTGCGCGTAACCGGCCTGCGCGCGAACGACACGTGGCGCATTCGACATCCTCGATGGTTTTCATGGCGATCGCCGCGGCGATGGTCGGCATTGCCGCCATGGCGGCCGGTCTGCTCTGGCAATACGACGATGGCGCCGCGCCGGGCGCCAATGCAGTCGCCGCTGACGCGGGCCCATCGGCCCGCGCCGAACTCGTTCGTCACCTTGAACGAAGTCCGCGCGACGGCCGAAGCTGGGTGCTGCTCGCGCGAATGGACTTCGACGTCGACCGGTTTGCCGACGCCGCGACCGCGTACGAGCGCGCCTTTGCCGTCGATGCCAAGGTCGCGCGCGACCCGGCGGTGTGGTGCGAATACGCCGATGCCCTGGGCATGACGCAGGGCGGATCGCTCGCCGGCAAGCCGCGTGAGCTCGTGATGCGCGCGCTCGCGCAGAGTCCCGAGCATCCGAAGGCGCTGGAGATGGCGGGGAGCGCCGCGTTCGAGGCCGGCGAATTCGCATCGGCCGTGGCCTGGTGGCGGCAGCTACTCGGCCAGCTCGACGCAGGTTCGCGCGAACACCGCGAACTCGCGGCGGCGATCGCGCGCGCCGAAGAAATGGTTCCCGCGACGGCCGCGCACGCGGGCATCGCTGCGGTCACGAAGTAAACGGAGAGCGAAGGCGTGGCCATCGACGTCGACGTCCTGGTGCTGGGCGCGGGAATCTCCGGACTCGCGACCGCCTTCGGACTGAAGGAACGCGGCGCGAGAGTCGAGCTGCTCGAAGCGGGGCCGCGCGCCGGCGGCGTCATCGGCACGCGCCATCGCAACGGCGCGCTGGTCGAGCGCGGCCCGAACAGCACGCTCGACACGTCCCCGCTCATCAACGAGCTGCTGGACGGCGTCGGCATCCGCGGCGACCGCATTGCGACCAACGCCGTCGCCTCGACGCGCTTCGTCGTGCGCGGCGGCAAGCTGGTCGCGCTGCCGGCCTCGGCCGGCACATTTTTCACGTCGTCCGCGTTCTCGTTCGGCGCGAAGATGCGCCTCTTGCGGGAGCCGTTCGTCGCGCGTTTGCCCGCCAGCGCCGAGGAATCGATCGCCGCATTCGTCCGCCGGCGCCTCGGCACCGAATTCCTCGACTATGCGGTCGACCCGTTCGTGTCGGGCATCTACGCGGGCGACCCGGAGCGGATTTCGGTCTCCGCAGCGTTCCCGCGGCTGCATGCGCTCGAGCAGCAATACGGCGGCCTCATCAAGGGTCAGGTGCTGGGCGCACGCGAAAGGAAGAAAGCAGCGGAGAAGGGGAAGAACGCCGCCGGCAGCTTTTCGTTCCGCGACGGCATGCAGACGCTGACCGACGCGCTCGCGAGCAACGTCGGCCGCATCGAGACCGGCGTCAACGTGCGCCGCATCGAGCGCGGCGCGGATGGCGTGTGGACCGTCGCGGGCGCGCGCGGCAGCGATCCGGTGCTGCGCCGCGCGAATGCCGTCGTGATCGCGCTGCCCGCCTATGAAGCCGCGAAGCTGATGCGCGAGCTCTGGCCGCCGGCGACGCGCGGCCTCAACGCCATCGAATACGCCGGCATCGCGAGCGTGGCCACCGCGTACCGGCGCGCCGACGTCCGGCATTCGCTCGCGGGGTTCGGTTTTCTCGTGCCAAAGAACGCATCGCGCCGCATCCTCGGCTCGCTGTTCTCGAGCAGCATGTTCGAGGGCCGCGCGCCCCAGGGCATCGTGCTGCTGACGACCATGGTCGGCGGAATGCGCAACCCGGAGCTGCCGGCGCAGCCCGACGGCGCGTTGGGAACGCTCGTGCACGAGGAGCTGGTGGCGCTGGTCGGCGCGACGAATCCGCCGATCTGGGTCGATGTCACGCGCTGGCCGAACGCGATTCCGCAATACAACATCGGCCATGCGGACCGTGTGCGCCCGCTCGAGGACGCGGAGCGCTCGCGGCCGGGCCTCTTCTTCTGCGGCAGCTACCGCGGCGGCGTCTCGGTCGGCGATTGCATCAAGTCGGCGCACGCGGCGTCCGATGCCGTCACGCGCTTCCTGGTCGGCGTCCGGCCGGCGTAGGACCGGCTTCGTCGGCGGCTCATCTTGTGCGCGGGCGACGCGACACGCGTTAGAGGCCCTTGCCGCACTTCCAGCAAAGGTCGAACGACGCTGGCGAGTCCTCGCCGCACGCCGCGCAGCGGCGGACTTCGGTCGTTCCCGCATCCGCCTCGATCCGCGACACCAGCAACGTCGCGCGCTCGCAATCCTGCTCCCGCTCGAGCCACACCTGCGGCTGACCGATCCACGTCGCCGACGATGCTCGACGCGTGCTCGTTGAAGACGTGCGCGCGAATGCCCGCCTGATTCAGCCGGTCGGCCAGCAGGTAGGCGTCGAAGCGGTTGTGCGCGGTGTAGAAGCGGATCACGCGCCCACGCTACTCTCCGGCCGCCACGCGAGCAATGCGTCGACCAGTTTCCGGAGCACCGTTCCCAGCGCCGCTGCGCGATTCGCGCCCCACGGATACGGCGGCGCTTCGTCCATGTAGCAGGTCTGCGCGATTTCGAGCTGCAACGCGTGGACGCGCTGCGCGGGCCGGCCGTAGTGCCGCGTGACATAGCCGCCCTTGAAGCGGCCGTTGACGACGTGCGTGAAGCCCGTCGCTTCAGTCAGCACGTTTGCAGCCAAAGCCTGAACCGCCGGCGCGCAGCTCGCGCCGCTCGCCGTCCCGAGGTTCAGGTCCGGCAGCCGGTCGGCGAAGAATCGCGGCACTTCCGCGCGGATCGAATGACCGTCGAGCACGATCGCGTAACCGTGCCGTGCGCGAACGCGCTCGATTTCCGCTGCCAGCGCCGCGTGATACGGATCGAAAAAACGCTCCCGTCGCGCATCGACCTCGGTCGGGGATGGCGCGGTGCCCTCGCGCCAGATCGGCGCGTTGGCGAATGTCCGTGTCGGGCACAGCTCGGTCACGTCTGCCCCGGGGTAGAGCGAAACGCCCGCGGGATCGCGATTGAGGTCGGCCGCGTAGCGCGAATGCGTCGCCACGACGAGCGTGGCGCCGAAGCCGCGGGCGAACGCGTAGAGCTTCTCGACGTGCCAGTCCGTATCGGGCAGAGGGCGCGCCGCCGGCGTCAGATTCGCGGCGAGCTCGGTCGGCAGGAACGTTCCGGCGTGCGGGACGTCGATAAGAAGCGGCGAATCGCCGCGCGCGATGTCGTGCAGGTTCATCATTCCGGCCAACGCGCCACCTTGCCGGCGCGAACGATGCCGGCGCAGGCGTTGCCGCCGATCATGTACGACAGTTCCGCGGGCTCCGCGATGTCCCATAGCGCGATATCCGCGCGTTGGCCGGCTGAGAGGGTGCCGCGGTCCGTGAGGCCCAGCGCGCGGGCCGCGTTTTTCGTTGCGCCCGCGAGCGCTTCCTCCGGGGTCAGCCGAAACAGCGTGCACGCGAAGTTCATCATCAGCACGAGCGAGACCACGGGCGACGTGCCGGGATTGCAATCGGTCGCGATCGCCATCGGCACGCCCTGCGCGCGGAACGCCGCGACCGGCGGCAGGTGCGTCTCGCGCAGCACATGGAAGGCGCCGGGCAGCAGCACGGCAATCGTGCCCGCGCGCGCCATCGCCGTAACGCCCGCGTCATTCGTGTATTCGAGATGGTCGGCGGACAGCGCGCCGAATTCCGCCGCCAGCGCGGCGCCCCCGGTGTCAGAGAGCTGGTCCGCGTGCAGCTTGATGGGCAGGCCGAGCGCGCGCGCCGCTTCGAACACCCGCCGCGTCTGCGCGGGCGTGAACGCGATTCCCTCGCAGAATGCGTCGACGGCGTCGGCAAGCCCTTCGCGCGCGACCGTGGGGATCATCTCGCGACAGGCGAAATCGACGTAGTCGTCGGCACGGCCCGCGTATTCCGGCGGCAGCGCATGGGCGGCGAGCAGCGTCGTGCGAAGGTCGACGCCGAATTCCGCAGCAACAGCGCGCGCCGCCTCCAGCATCTTGCGCTCGTTCGCCACGTCGAGGCCGTAGCCGGACTTGACCTCGATCGTCGTCACGCCTTCCGCCGCGAGGGTCGCGAGCCGCGGCCGGCTTTGCGCGACGAGATCGTCGATGGTCGCCGCGCGCGTGGCGCGCACGGTGGCCGCGATGCCGCCGCCCGCCTGCGCGATTTCCGCGTAGGTGGCGCCACCCAACCGCGCCTCGAATTCGTTCGCGCGGTTGCCTGCGTAAACGAGATGCGTATGGCAGTCGACGAGGCCCGGCGTGAGCCAGCGGCCGCCTGCATCGACGGTTTGCACGGCGCGCAAATCACCGGGAAGGTCACGCGCCGCACCGACCCAGGCGATGCGATCGCCCGTGACGGCGATGGCCCCGTCGCGGATCGCGCCGTAGGGCGAGGCGCCGGCCATCGTCGCGAGGTGCGCGTTGGTGATGACGAGATCGAAGGCAGCCGCGATCATCTTGAGGTCAATTCGCGGTCAGCGAAGCCATCGCCTTGCGATAGAGAGCGAAGACTTCGTCCTCGCGCGGATGCCGACCGTCGCGGACCTGCCAGCGTCCGGCGACCATGACGTCGCGGACCGGGCGGCGGCAGGGACCGAAGATCGCGCTATCGAGGAATGCATCGCGCGGGGCTTCGGCGAGCGCGGGATCGTCGCCATTCAACACCACGAGATCGGCGCGCATCCCCGTCGCGATTGCGCCGGCCGCCCGCGCAACGGCCGCAGCACTGCCGCGCGCTGCGTGCACGTACAGCGACTGGCCGACCGTGGCCGACGGGCTCCCCAGCACGTTGCGCTCGAGGAGCGCGAGACGTTGTGACCATTCGAGCTGGCGCAGCTCGGCAAAGGGATCGACGATCGTGTTCGAGTCGCTGCCGACGCCGAAGCCGCCTCCCGCATCGAAGTACGAGCGCGCCGGAAAGGTGCCGTCGCCGAGATCGGCCTCCGTGGTCGGCGCGAGCCCGGCGATCGCGCCGCTTGCCGCGAGCCGCGTCGTTTCCCCCGCCGTCATGTGCGTCGCATGGACGATGCACCAGCGCGTGTCGACGCCGGCATTGTCCAGCAGCCATTCGACGGGCCGCGCGCCCGACCACGCGACGCAGTCGGCGACTTCGCGCACCTGCTCGGCCGCGTGGATGTGGATCGGCGCTCCTTGCGGGACGAGGGCGGCGACGGCGGCGAACTCGTCCGGCGCCACGGCGCGCAGGCTGTGCGGCGCAACACCGAGTACAAAGCCCTGCGCCGGCGCATCGCGCCCAAGGAGGGCGATCAGGCGCGCGAACGAATCGATCGTGTGGACAAAACGGCGTTGTCCCGCTGCCGGCGGCGCCCCGCCAAATCCAGCGTGCGCGTAGAACACCGGCAACAGCGTTAGCGCGATGCCGGTGCCGGCTGCCGCGGCGACGACGCGCCGGGCAAGCTCCGCCGGATCGGCATACGGGCGGCCGTTGGCATCGTGATGAACGTAATGAAATTCGGCGACCGCCGTGTAGCCCGACTTCAGCATCTCGACATACGCCTGTGCCGTGATCGCCTCGAACGCATCGGCGTCGACGCGATCGAGAAACGCGTACATCGCCTGCCGCCAGGTCCAGAAGCTGTCGCCGGCGGCGCTCCCGCGACCGGTACGCCCCGCGAGCGCGCGCTGGAACGCGTGCGAGTGGAGATTCGGCATGCCGGGAAGGAGCGGTCCGGCGACGCGTTCGGCGCCGTCCGGCCGCGCATTTTCGGTGACGCCGACGATGGTTCCGCCGGCATCGATGTCGATCAGCACGTCGTCCGCCCAGCCGTCCTGCAGCAGCGCGGCGGGGGTGAAGAGCTTCATGCCACGGGCTCGATCGCCGCCACCACCGCCACCGCGCCGGCGGAAAGCGGATTGATCGCGAGCGTGCCGCCTGCCGCTTCGCCTGCGTCGTCGAAGACGACCGTATCATCGAGCGAAACCGCCAGCGGCGGATGGCCCGGAACGAGGCATTCGATCGCGCCGGCAACGGCGTGGCACACGCGCCAGCGCGCGGGGGCGATGCGCGCGGCGGCGTCGCGGACGACGACGACGCGTCCCTGCGTGCGGCCCCGTCGCAGCATCAGGTTGAAATCGCGGACCGGCCCCTCGACGAGGGAGCACGAGAGCGCGTCGTCGCCGCTGAACGCGTAGGGCTCGAACGGCGCACGCAAATCGGCGGCGTGCGCGTCGCCCGCCAGGCGCATTCCAGCGCCCGACAGAAGCACGATGACGCGATCCACGCCGGGGAAGCGCGAGAACGGTCCGTCCGCCGCGACGTCGGCGATGCTGACCCGCCAGTCGAACGAAGCGAGTGTCGCATCCGCCGGATGCGCCGCGATTTCGGTCGTGTGCCCGCCTCCGTCTTTCCACGGCATCCGGACATAATCGGCGGGTTTTAGCAGGCGATGCATGGTGGGCGCGATGATGAAGGACGCGCGTTCGATTGTAGAGGCAATGGACGCATGCGCCAACCGCGGCGTGCGCCCCCGGCATTGCGTATAGTCTCGAAAGATTCGACAGACGGAACTTCGATGAGCGAGACGACGCCCGCCGGCCCGATGATGGTCGACTATCTCAACGGACCCGACGTCGCGGCGCTCGCGCTGACCGACGACGAGATCATTGCCGCGGTCGAGGCCGGCCTGGCGGCGCAGGGCCGGGGCGAGACCGTGATCGAGCCGCGCATGCACCTCGCCCCCGACGCGTCCTTCAACGGCCATTTCAACGTGCTGCGCGGCTACGTCGCGCCGCTCGCACTCGCCGGCGTCAAGGTCGTCGGCGATTTCGTCGACAACTGGCGGCAGGGCCTGCCCTCCGAGATGGGCCTCCTCAACCTGTTCGATCCGCGCACGGGTCGCCCCGTGGCGATCATCGACGCGGCCGGGCTCACCGACATGCGCACGGGCGCGGTCACCGCGATCGGCGCAAGACATCTGGCGCGCAAGCGAAGCCGCGTGCTGGGGCATATCGGGGCGCGCGGCACCGCGTACTGGAACGTGCGCCTGCTCGACCATCTCTTTCACTTCGACGAGATCCGCGTCCACTCGCGCCGGCCCGAAAGCCGCAACGCCTTCGCGGAGCGGCTCTCCCGCGACCTCGGCAAGCCGGTCGTCGCGACCGGGGACTGGGAATCCTGCGTGCGCGGCGCCGATATCGTCGTCGAGGCGTCGCGCCTGACCGCGCCGGAACCGATGCTGATGACGTCGTGGATCGCCCGCGGCGCACTCGTCGTTCCGTACGGGACGATGAGCGCCGTCGAGCTCTCGCTCACCGACATCATGGACAAGGTCGTCGTCGACGA
>JBDTLY010000113.1:0-8691 GCA_039934535.1 Casimicrobiaceae bacterium
AGGGCGTCCATCAGCGTGAGTTTGGAGTAATCGATTCTTGTTGGCATTTGGCCTCCCGGCTGCCATGCAGCGCGCCCAGAAAGCTGAGTGCGGCTGTATGTAGCAAGCAACACAGTATCACCGCGCAGAGCGCCCGGTCAAAGCGGGGCTTGCCGTTGCATTGGCAGGATCATGCGCATCGCCCGTGGTTGACGCTGCCCGCGAAGCTCGGGCTCATCGGCGAGGAACGGCAGCTTCGGGTCGTCAGCGGACGATTGGCGCAGCCGCCGCGAGCTCATCCGCCGTGTTGATGTTGCGGAAAGCATCGGCTTCGTCGTCAAAGGCGACCTCGACGACGGCGAGCGTTGCATACCACGCATCGATCTTGCGGCCGCCCGCTTCGAGGAACGCCGCGAGATGCGGGAGTACGTCGCGCCGCACGAGGCAGAAGACAGGGTGCGGTTGGTCGAATGTCCTCGCGACGGCGAGTTGTGCGTCTTTTGCCGCGAGTCCCGTCGCGAGACGCTCCACCAGGTCAGGCGGAAGGAACGGCGAGTCGCACGGCACGGTCACAACATGTGTTCGCGTCGCGCGCGCGAGCCCGGCGTGCAGCCCCGCGAGCGGACCCGCGAAGCCGCCGATGGCGTCGGGCACGACGGGGACGCCTAGCCCTGCGTATCGGTCGAGGTTCTGGTTCGCGTTGATCAGCACGTCGCCGACTTGCGGCGTAAGCCGTTCGAGAACGCGCGCGATCATCGGCACGCCGTCGAGCTCGACCCATCCCTTGTCGACGCCGCCCATGCGCCGGCCCTGGCCGCCGGCGAGCACGATGCCGGTGATGTCCGTCCGCGCGATCACGGTTTCGGCGGGTCCTGGAGCTCGGGCAGCCACGCGGCGTGTTCCTTGTAGAACGCATGGCCTTGCGGCGCGCGGTCGACCGGGTCGTCGAAGGCCGCGAGCGGCGCATGCGTCTCTTCCGGCCACTTGCCGCCTTCGAAGAACAATTTGGTGCCGCACACGCGGCAGAATTTGCGCAGCGTGCCCGGCGAGGACTCGTACGTCGCAAGGTCGTCCGCGCCCGCGGTGATCGCGACCTGCGGCGACATGAATCCAACCCACGTGACGAACGCGGCGCCGTGTGCGCGCCGGCAGCTTGCGCAATGGCAGTGCGCGACGAAGCGCGAGGGGAATTGCGCGACGAAGCGGACGCGTCCGCACATGCACCCGCCGCGGGCCTCGGTTGGAGCGGCACTCATGCTCACGACGCCGCCGGGCGGAAGCGCTCGGCGCCGGTGAACAGCAGGAAGTGCTTGTTCGTCGCGCGGCCGATCATCGTGATGCCGACCTTCTGCGCGATCTCGTGGCCCATCTGCGTGAGGCCCGAGCGCGAGACGAGGAACGGGATGCCCATCTGCGCCGCCTTGATCACCATTTCGGAGGTGAGGCGTCCGGTCGTGTAGAAGATCTTGTCGCCGCCGTCGATCCGGTCGAGCCACATCCGCCCGGCGATCGCGTCGACCGCGTTGTGCCGGCCCACGTCCTCGACGAACATCAGGATCTCGGAGCCCGCGGGCTCGTTCGTCGCGAGCGCGCAGCCGTGCACGGCGCCGGCCTGCTTGTAGATGGTCTCGTGCAGGCGTACGCGGTCGAGCAGCGCGTAGAGCGTCGCCTGCGTCAGCGTCGCGCCCGGCAGCAGGCGGACTTGGTCGATCTCGTCCATCAGGTCGCCGAAGACCGTGCCTTGGCCGCAGCCGGACGTCGTCGTGCGCTTCTTTGTCTTCGCTTCGAGATCGGCGAGGCCGTTGCGGGTGGTGACGGCGACCGCGTTCACGTCCCAGTCAACCTGCACCGACACGATCTCGTCGATGCTGTCGATGAGGCGCTGGTTGCGCAGCCAGCCGATCGCGAGCGCTTCGGGCGCGGCGCCCAGCGTCATCAGCGTGAGGAGCTCCTGCTTGTCAACGTAAAGCGTGAGCGGATGCTCGCCCGCGATTGGCGTCGCGCGCGTGGCGCCGGTCTCGTCCACGGCGTCGACCGTGAAAGTCGAGGGCCGCGCGGCGGACGACAGAAGCGGGCGATACGGTGCGTCGGGCGCGTTCATCTTTCGTTCACCGTTTCTTCGCGCCGGTTGCGACGCGCAGCCACGCCATCAGCGGCAGGAGGTCGCGAAAATAACCCGAGATCGTTCGCGCGAGGTCGCGCGGCGGCCGGCGAACGACGTCCACCTCGACCATGCCGAAGTAGTGCCGCTGCTTGATCGCGTCGATTCCGGGCGTATCGGCAGCGAAGCCTTTCGGCGGTCGCGACAGCGCGTCCTCGTCGGCGAGCCCGCCGTAGGTCGCCTTGAACCGGCGGTCGCGGAGCACGCGGGCGAGCGCCTCCGGATGCGCAGCGATGTGGCGGCGAATTTTTTGCAGGATCGGCGGATGCGGACGGTAGATGCCGCCGCCCGCGTGCAGTGTCCCGCCGTGGTCGATGTGGAAGTAGTAGCCCGGCGCGAGCCCGCGCTTCGAGCGGTCGCCGAGCGCCGCGCTGAAGTGCGTCTTGTAGGGCGTCTTGTCCTTCGAGAAGCGCGTGTCGCGATATATTCTGAACATCGACTTCTTCGCGTCGACAGGCCCGAGGTCGCGATCGAAGGCAGCGACCTGCGCGGCGAGCGCGCCGACGAGTTCCTCGAACTCCGCCCGCAGGATGTCGTACGCCGGCTTGTTCCAGACGAACCACGGCCGGTTGTTGTTCTTGTGGAGGCCGTCCAGGAACTCGATTAGCGCGGGAATGTGCATGGGGAAGGGCCGCGCAGCGACGCGCATCGGCACTGACGCTAGCCGCCAATGTATGACATCTCGACTTTCGGAATGCGCGCCGTCTCCGCCGTGCGGATTTCGGAATAGTTGTCCGTCCGCGCTCGCCAGATCGCGGCGATCGCGCTGTCGACCTGCGCGTCGTCGAAGCCGCCGCGGACGAGCGCGCGAAGATCGTAGCCTTCGTTCGCGAACAGGCACGTGTAGACCCGCCCGTCAGTCGACACGCGCGCGCGCGAGCAGTCGCGGCAGAACGCCTGCGTGACCGAGGCGATGACGCCGATTTCGCCTTTGCCATCGCGGTACTGCCAGCGCCCGGCGACTTCACCGGCATAGTTGGGGTCCCGGCTCGCCAGCGGGAATTCGCCGTCGATCGCGCGGACGATGTCGGCGGCGGGCACCACGTCGTCCATCCGCCAGCCGTTCGTCGCGCCCACGTCCATGAACTCGATGAAGCGGACGATATGCCCGGTGCCGCGGAAATGCCGCGCCATCGCGACGATGCCGTCGTCGTTCACGCCGCGCTTCACGACCATGTTGATCTTGATCGGGGCGAGTCCGGCCGCCGCGGCGGCATCGATACCCTCCAGCACCTTCGCGACCGGAAAATCGGCGTCGTTCATCGCCCGGAACGTTGTGTCGTCGAGCGAGTCGAGGCTCACGGTGACGCGGGTGAGGCCGGCATCGCGCAGGGCGCGCGCCTTTTTCGCGAGCAGGGCGCCGTTGGTCGTCAGCGTGATGTCGGCGACGCCGGTTTCCGCAAGCATGCCGACCAGCCGCTCGACGTTCCGGCGCAGGAGCGGCTCGCCGCCGGTGAGCCGGATCTTCGCCACGCCGCGCGCAACGAACAGCTTTGCAATTCGCGCGATCTCCTCGAACGTCAGCAATTCGGCGTGCGGCAGGAAGTGATAGTCGGCGTCGAAGACGTCCCGCGGCATGCAGTAGACGCAGCGGAAGTTGCAGCGGTCCGTCACCGAGATCCGCAGGTCGTGCAGCGGGCGGCCGCGGGGGTCGGCGAGCAGGCCCGGCGCCGTGGCGGGTCCAAGTGCGGCGGCACGCACGAACGCGTCGGCCTCCGCGCGCCGCGCAGCGGGGCTCGCGAGGGTTCGAACGTCGGTCAGCGGGATGATCGTCGCCATGCGGAAAACGTGAGTGCTCTGGGACAATGGGGCAATCGGGGATGTTATCAGAGCGAGCCGAGGTGCGCGCAGCGTGGTGTATGATCGGCCAGCTTTCGCGCTCCTGATTTCGCTCTCGCGCGGCGCCTCGAAGGCTCCAGCATCGCTCCGCAAATGCCCACATCCCTCACGCGGTTTCCCGTCATCGTGATCATGCAGCGCACGCCGCTCGCTAACCGCTGGGTGAGCGAGCGCTGGGAACCGTTCGCGGTGCTTCCCGTTCCGGCCGACGCCATGGCGGCGGCTGCACCCGTTTGCGTCCGCGACGACGCCAGTTCCACGCAATGGCGCTTCGACGGCCACGAGCTCGAGCTCCATCGTTCGGAAGCCGAGGGTTACCACCTCAATCTCGTCGCGCCGGATCCGAAGATATTCGTCAACTGGCGCACGCACGACGATCCGACGGTCCCTCCAGTCTTTCCGGTCATCGTGACGGTGAGCTACAACGAAGCGGCGCGGATGATGGATGGCGGCGAGCGCGTCGACGCCGTGCCGTTGCCCGAGGTCGTGCGCGAATGGATGGTCCCGTTCGTAACGGAGCACTACAAGCCAGAGCCGAAGCGCAAGGTGCGCCGCAACGATCCGTTCGCCGACGGCGCATCCCGCCGCGATCGCGGCCCGCGTGGCTGACGTCGCGGGTCCCGTCCGAGTGACGATGCCGGCCGACGCCACGACGCCCGACGGGTTCTCGCTCAAGCGCTGGTCGCGGCGCAAGCTCGAGGCCGCGCGCGAGTCCGCCCCGAGCGAAGCGGCGCCGACGATCGCAAAGGAGCGCGCGTCTGGCGAAAACGTGCCTGTCACCGCTGTGCCCATTGCACCGGTGCCAGAAGTGCCGGCGGCGCTTCCGCCGATCGAATCGCTGACGATCGACTCGGATTTCACGGCATTCATGAAGCCCAACGTCGACGAATCGCTGAAACGCCTGGCATTGAAGAAATTGCTGACCGACCCGCGGTTCAATGTGATGGACGGGCTCGACATCTATATCGACGATTACACGAAGTCCGATCCCATTCCACCGGACATCCTCGAGCGACTGGTGAAGGGGCATTTCGGTTTCAATCCCCCGAGCCTTCCCGCGGATGCGCCGCATGAACCCGCGGCGACCGTCGCAGTCGATCCCGCTACGTCGCTGCCGGCCAGCGAGCCCATTTCCGTCATCGACGGCGCAACTGCTGACCCAGCCGTCGCGCCGGCGACCCCCGACGCCGCGCCGGAACCGGATCCGGTGACCAAGCGATGAGTCTCGCCGACAAGACGCTGCATCTTTGCTCGTGCAACGGCACGATGCCGCTCGATGCCGCCACGCTTGCGCGCGCGCTGGAATTGTCCGGCACGCCCGCTGTCAAGTCGATGCTGTGCCAGAAGGAGCTCTCCGCCTTCGCCGATCGGTCCAGCGGCGACGTCGTCGTCGCGTGCACACAGGAAGCGCGCCTCTTCGGCGACGTCGCGGAAGAGGGCGGAAAGACGCAGACGATCCGCTTCGTCAACATCCGCGAAACCGGCGGCTGGTCGGTGGAGGCGCGCGCCGCCACGCCGACGATCGCCGCGCTGCTGGCGCTCGCCGGACTGCCCGAGCCGGATCCCGTGGCGCCGGTGTCGTACCGCTCCGAGGGCCGGTTGCTGATCGTCGGGCCGGCGCAGGCCGCGCTGCACTGGGCCGGCGTGCTCGCGCCGCAGCTCGCGGTGACGGTCCTCGCCACCGGTCGCGCGACCGGAGCGGAATTGCCGGCGGAACGGAATTTCCCGGTGTTCTCGGGGCGCATCACCGCGTTGTCCGGTTGGCTCGGTGCATTCGACGCCGCGTGGGCGCAGGAAAACCCCATCGACCTCGACCTTTGCACGCGGTGCAATGCGTGCATCCGCGTATGTCCGGAGAACGCGATCGACTGGAGCTATCAGGTCGACCTCGACCGCTGCAAGTCGCATCGCAAATGCGTAACGGCCTGCGGCGCCATCGGGGCCATCGATTTCGAGCGAAGCGACACCGCGCGTGCGGAGCGCTTCGACATCGTCCTCGACTTGCAGGCGACGCCGCAGCTGCGGATGCACCAGCTGCCGCAAGGATATCTGGCGCCCGGCGGCGATCCGGTGGCGCAGGCGCAAGCCGTCGCCGGGCTCGCAGCGATGGTCGGTGAATTCGAGAAGCCGAAATACTTCGCGTACAAAGCGTCCATCTGCGCGCACAGCCGGTCGCGCAAGACCGGCTGCAACCAGTGCATCGACATCTGCTCGACCGCGGCCATCGTGGCGGATGGCGATCATGTCAAGGTCGAGCCGCACCTGTGCATGGGCTGCGGCGCGTGCGCGACGGTGTGCCCCTCGGGTGCAATGACCTACGCGTATCCGTCGGTGCCCGATCTCGGCGCGCGGGTGCGCACGCTGCTTGCGACGTACGGCAAGGCCGGAGGACGCGACGCCTGCCTGCTGCTGCTTGCAGAGGATGCGCGCGGTTCGATCGCGGGCCTTGCCCGTCGCGGCCGCGGGTTGCCGGCGCGGGTCATTCCGCTCGAGGTGCATCACGTGGCCTCCGTCGGACTCGACGTCTGGCTTTCGGCGCTAGCGCACGGCGCGTCGCAGGTCGCTGTGCTTGCGACCGGCGCCGAAGCGCCCGAATATCGAACGGCGCTCGAGCAGCAGATGGGCATTGCCGATGCCATCGCGCAGTCGCTGGGGTACCAGGGGCCGCATTTCCGGGTGTTCGACGGCGCCGATCCGAAGGCACTGGATGGGGCGTTGTGGTCGTGGCCGGCGGCGCTGGGGGTGCGTTCGCCTGCGACGTTTGCGTTGACCGCGGACAAGCGCACGACGGCGGCGCTTGCGATCGAGCATCTCGCCCGCCACGCCCCGGTGCCGCGGCGCGAGATCAAGCTGGCGGCGGGGGCTCCGTTCGGCACCATCGACGTGAATCGCGAAACGTGCACGATGTGCCTCGCATGCGTCGGCGCCTGTCCCGTCGGCGCACTTTTGGACTCGCAGGAGCTGCCGCAGCTTCGCTTCATCGAGTCGAAGTGCGTCCAATGCGGGCTTTGCGCGACAACCTGCCCCGAGAACGCGATCACCTTGGCGCCGCGCCTTTCGCTGGCGCCTGAAGCTAGGGAGCCGCGCGTCCTCAACGAAGCCGCGATGTTCAAGTGCATCGTCTGCGCCAAGCCGCTCGGCACGGAAAAGATGATTGCGGGAATGCTGGGCAAGCTCGCCGGGCACTCGATGTTCGCGGAACCGGGATCGCTCGACCGCCTCAAGATGTGCGCCGACTGCCGGGTGATCGATCTCATGAAACACCAGGCCACCGAGGGCCTCAAGAATGAATGAGGCGGCGGTAACCTTGCATCATCGCCTCGAGCCGGAGGACCAGGCACGGGCGGAATTCTATGCATTGCTTTCGCGGTTGTTCGCCGATGCGCCCGATGCCTCGCTCCTTGCCGCCATTGCCGAGGCACCGCCCCTTGGCCCGGTGGCCCGAGCCGGGGACAACGACGGCTCGGATGGGCTCCCGCCCACCTGGGACACGCTGCGCGCCGCCAGTTCCATAATGGATCCCGAAGCGGCTGCGGACGAATTCCAGACGTTGTTCGTGGGGGTCGGCAGGAGCGAAGTGAGCCTCTATGCGTCGCATTACCTCGGCCCCCAATCCGGCCGTCCGCTCGCCGACCTTCGCGCGACGCTCGCGAAGCTTGGACTCGCGCGACGCCCCGAAGCAAGCGAGTACGAGGATCATCTGGCGCTCGTCCTGGAAACGATGCGCATGTTAATCGCCGGCGACGGCGAGCGTCGTCCCACGCCGATTGCCGACCAGCAGGCGTTTTTCGAGCGGCACATCCAGTCGTGGGTGCCCGATTGCTGCACTGCAATATCCACGAATTCTGTTGCCAACTACTACCGCCGAGTAGCAGAATTCGCTCTATGTTTCGTGGCGCTCGAACGTGACTCGTTCGCCATCGAATAATTAGACCAATGTCACGAGGTCAACTGGAGACCCGCATGCGCATACCCCCGCGTAGTGATCGACCTGTCGCGGCGGTTTCCGCTGCCGCGCCCGCCGCCGCCGACTCCAGACGCCGCCGCTTCCTGTTCACGCTCGGCGTGGGCGGCGCGGGCGCCGTAGCCGCCACCGTCGCCGCGTTGCCGGCCGTAGCCGCGGTCGATGCCGCGACCGCCGAATCCGATTCCGATGCGCAGTATCGCGAGACGACGCACGTCCGCGACTACTACCGCACAACCAGGCTCTAGGAGGGGGAAGGATCATGCTGCTGACCCGAAAGAACGGAAGTGTCGCTGCAGCCGGTCCGCGTCTGCGCCGTCTGACCGGAGCTCCTGAGGCCGGGATGAATCGGCGGACGTTTTTGAAGCGCTCCGGCCTCGTTGCCGGGGCGGGTGCTTTCGCGAGCCAGTTGCCGTACGGCTCCATCGGCAAGGTCGAAGCGGCGGGTGAAGGCGCAACGAAGGTCGAGGTCAAGCGGACGGTCTGCACCCACTGTTCAGTCGGCTGCGCCGTCGACGCGACCGTCGAGAACGGCGTCTGGACGCGGCAGGAGCCGGTCTTCGATTCGCCGCTCAACCTCGGCGCGCACTGTGCGAAAGGCGCATCGGTGCGCGAGCACGGAATGCACGAGAATTCGATGCGCCTCAAGACGCCCGTGAAGCTCGTCAACGGCAAGTACCAGAAGATCAGCTGGGAAACCGCGATCAACGAGATCGGCGACCGGATGCTGGCGCTGAAGAAGGAATCC
>JBDTLY010000114.1:0-8655 GCA_039934535.1 Casimicrobiaceae bacterium
CGCCTTCACCTCGGCCGCCGTCGTCACCACGGGCAGGTCGAGGCCGTGCGCCCACTCGCCGCGCCCCGCCGCGGGCATTCCCCACGGGTTGCTCTGGACCTCGTAGGCGTCGAACACGGCCTTGAGCTCGTGCGGGAACGCGCCTTCCATCATCACCTGGTGCTGGCGCAGCCGGAAGAACCGCGGCAGGTGCTCGAGCTCGATCGGGCAGACGGTCTCGCAGTAGCCGCAGGTCGTGCATGCCCACAGCGTGTCCTCGCCGATCACCGCGGGGACGAGCGGCGGCAACGTGTCGTCCTTGTGCGCGACGATCGCGCCCCGCTCCGCGACCAAGTGCGTCTTCAGGTGGTCGAAGACCCATTTGAGCGCCAGCGGCTTGCCGGTCAGGAAAGTCGGGCACGCGTCCTTGCAGCGGCCGCATTCGGTGCAGGTGAAGGCGTCGAGGCCGTCCTTCCACCCGAGATCCGCCGCGGTGCGCACGCCGATCTTCATGTCGTCGCCGCCGTCGCCTTCCATCATCTTGTCGAGATCCACGGTCGGCACCCGGTTCGACCGCGCGCGTTTGGCGAAGAACAGCGTGGGCAGCGCCGTCACGATGTGGAAGTGCTCGCCGACGGGCAGGAGCACGAGGAAGGAAAAGACCGTCGCCATCTGCACCCAGTACGAGAGCTGATAGCCGACGCCAAGCGCTGAATCGCTCATGCCGGAAAAGCCGCGGGCGATCGCCGCGCCGACGACCGCGTAGCGCATTTCGTGCGCGATCCCGGCGTCGCTGCTTCCCGCGAGCGCAAAGCGGAAGCCGTCGAACAGGAAGTCGGTGACCATGATCGCCGCGATCAGCGACAGGATGAGCAGCGCCTCGCGGTTGCGCTCGAGCCGGGCCGGTTTTTGCACGAGTCGGCGGAAAAACGCGTACCCCACCGCGGCGAGGACCGCGATTTCCACCAGGTCCTTGCCGAAACTGAACGCCGCGCCGAGCGCCCCGGGGTAGACAAACGACGCGTCGTACCCGATGACGATCAGCTGGATCTTGCGCGCCAGGAGCGCGAGAAAGCCGCCGAAGATCACCGCGTGCATGATCCCCGGCTTGCGCTCGCCCCGGATCATCCTCGACTGCAGGAAGCCGTTGACGAAGAGGACTTTCAGGCGCGCGAACGGATGGTCCCACCGGACCTCGGGCCCCAGTGCCGCCACGATCGCGAGCTTGCGCCAGGCGAAATGGAAAAAGCCGGCGAACGCCGCCAGCATCAGCAGGGTGATTCCCGCGGGATTCATCGGGCGCGGACGGGAGATTCCGAGGCGTGCAAACAACAAGCCCCGCGCGAGGCGGGGCCTGTCGGTTGGCGGTCAGGCGGCGCTTATTTCTTCGCCTCGCCCTTGACGTCCACTTCAACGCGCCGGTTCGGCTGCAGGCATGCGATCAGTTCCTTCAGGCCCTTCTGGTCGCACTGCACCAACGGCTGCTTCTCGCCCATGCCGATTGTCTCGATCTTGTCCTTGGGCACACCCTTGCTTACGAGGTAGTCCCGCACGGCATCCGCGCGACGTTCCGACAGCTTCTGGTTGTAGGCGTCACCGCCGATGCGATCGGTATGACCCGTCACCAGGATGACTTCGAGCTTCTGCAGTTGCGACAGCTTGCCGACGATCTGGCTGTCGATCGCCGTCTTGCCCTCAGCCTTGAGGATTGCCTTGTCGAAGTCGAACAGGGCCTTCGAGTCCAGCGTGATCTTCTGCACCTGAGGGGCCGGCGCGGGCGGCGGCGGAGCCGGCGGCGGCGGGGCCGGCGGTGGCGGCGCAACCCGCGGGGCCGGCGAGGCTTCCGCGACCCTCATCTGCGCCACCGGAAGAGGCGGCGCGTCGAACTTGTAGGTCGCGAACACATAGAAGATGTTGGAGTGACCGTCCGTGTACGCATCGTAGCCGTTGCCGTAGCTGAGCGACGTGCTGGTCGGGTTCGTCGGAACGATCCCGCCCGCGCCGCTGTTCGTGACGATCGGCAGGGCGTACTGGTAGCCGTTGGTGGCGACGTCGTCGTGGCTGTACTTCATGTACGAGTAGCCGCCGGTGAACGACCAGTTTTTCGTGTAATTCCACACGCCCTTCAGGTTGAAGTACTGCTGCTTGCTGTTGTCGAAGTTGTTGATGGTAAGCGGCGTCGGGGAGATCGTGATGTCGTTCTGCACCCCGAACGTGGCGTTGCCGTCGTTCTGCACATAGAGGTACGACCCCGTCAGCTTGAGCGCGTCCATCGCCTGCCAGTCGGCGCCGGCGCCCAGCATCCACGTCGTGTCCTTGGTCTGCGAGTTCCAGTTGTAGGAGCTGTTGGCGACCGGCGGTGCGGACGGGCTGTAGCAGTTCGGGTTCGCGGCCGTGCAGTACCCCGGCGGCGGGGTCGGTCCGCCCGCCACCGTGCCGATGTAGCGGTGGTTCGACGGATATTTCGTCTCTTCCCAGGTGCCGAACGCATTGAGCTTCACGGTTTGCGAGGCGTTCCAGTAACCGCTCAGGAAATACCCCTGCCGGTCGTTGCTGGTCCGGCCGTACGTCACGTCGTCGTAATCGATCTTGGACCACGTGCCCTCGAACGAGACGCCCACGTTCATCATCGGGGTCCAGTCGAGGTAGAGCTTCCACAGGTTCGTGGTGTTGCTCTGCAGGTCGAACGCCGACGTGAACGGCAGCAGGTAGTTCGGGTTGTTCGGGCCTCCGTTCGGCAACGGGTCGTTGCTGAAATTGAGCGTCGCGTCGCGCTTGATGTACTGGTACTTGATGCGGCCGGACAGTGTGTCGAGCATCGTGTTCTTGTACTCGGCCCAGAGCTTGTTCCAGTGCGCCTTGTCGTAGTCGACGCGCGTCTGGTCGAGGTTGTTGTAGTCCCACCCGAAGCCGACGCGCTGGCCGCGCGTGAACTTCCACCAGGCATCGAAGCCGATGTTGTTCTTCGTGTAATCGAAGAGCTCGTTCTCGCAGTTGCCGACCGTCGTCGTCGGTATCCCGGCCACCACCACGTTGCCGCAACCGAGGCCGCTGGCGAGCGGTGCCGTCGGCGCATTGCCGAACTCGATGATGTCGGACTTGTTCTGCAGCTTCGTCCAGTTGTAGTAGACGCGCGTGTCAAATTTCGCCATGGGCGTCGCGGTCCACGCGAGCGCAAACGACTGGTTGATGTTCTCGCCCTTGTAGTTGGCCTCGTCGGGAAGCGTCGGCGCATACACGGAGCCTGTGTTGAGCGCGGTCAGCCCCAACGGGAAGTCGCTCGTCGTCTTCGCATACGTGTATCGAGCCGAAATCACCGACCTCCACGGCAGGTCGCGGTAATTGCCCGAGACCGTGAACTTGTTGAACGTGTTGTCCGGCGGGAGATAGGTGGAGTCGAGCTTGTTGCCGCCGAAGAACGGGTTTGTCCACTGCAGATTCGTGTTGTCGTTTTCGAACTTGCTGTAGTCCCAGCGCAGCGCGAATGTGGCCTTGCCTGTCTGGTAGCCGCCTTCGGCGCCCCAGCTGCTGGTCTTCATGTCGGTCGGGATCGCAAGATCCGTGTAGCCGTTGCCCGGGCTCGTGCCGTTGGCCGCCGATCCGACCTTGGTGCCCGTGAACTTGACCTGATTGCCGTCGACGCGGAAAAACCATGGGCTGTTCTTCTGCCACTCGGCGTAGCCGCCCGCGTCGCGCCGGTCGTTGCCCAGCCTGAAGCTGTTCCACGCGGTCGGCGGATTTCCCGGCAGGGCCGCGAGCGGGAATGTCGCGGTCAGGATGTTGCCACCGCTCCCGATGAACGGCGTGTACGCGCTCGACGAGAACGTGTGCGGGATGTCGTTCAGGTAGGCCCCCGCCTTGAACACGTCGTACATGCCGCCACGCAGGAACATGTACTGGTCGCTGCGCCCGAAGTTCTCGCCGTAGCCCTGGAACCATGTGTTGCTGCTGCGGCCCTGGACGCCGAAATTCGACAGCGCCCCGTTGCCGAGGTCCTGGTACTCGTCGAGCTTCGCCGTGTCGCGTGCGCTCGTGTTGTTGTAGAACCAGCCAAGGGTCGCCGTGCCCTGGACGCGCATCGGGTCGTCGTCGCTCTGGGCGAAGGCCGGCGCTGCTGCGAACAGGCTGGCGATGAGAGTGCAAAGTAGCTTCTTGCTCATGATGGTCTCCGGCCTTATCGCGTGAAGAACTTGCCGCGGTTACCCGGCGCGTTCGAGCCGTGGATCGAGCTGTGGCAGTTGAGGCACGCTCGCGCCACGAGGCGGTTGTTCACTCCCGGGTTCGGCTGCCCCGTCCTGCTCGGCGGGCAACTGAGGTTTCCGCCCGTCGCCGTTGTGTCGCCCGGCTGGCAGTTGTAGGCCCCGGCCGCGCCGTACACGGTACCGGGATGCCGCGACCCGTCGTGGCAGTCCTGGCAGAGGTTCGGCGCCGATTCATTCAGGAGCTTCGCGTGGACCGACCCGTGCGGGTTATGGCAGGTCGCGCAGTTCTCCTCGACCGGCGGGTGGTTGAATACAAACGGACCGCGCTTGTCGGCATGGCACGAATAGCACTGGTCGTTGATCGTCGGCTGTTTCAGCATGGCCGGCGTGATCGCGCCGTGCGGGTTGTGGCAGTCGGTGCACTTGACCTTGCCCTCGATGATCGGGTGATGCGAAGGCTTGAAGTTCGCGGCACGGATCGGCTGGTGGCACTGCCAGCAGGTCTCGGCCTGGTTCGGCAGGAACGTCGTCACGAACTTGTTGATCGACGGCGCGACCGACTTGCCATGGATGCTGTGGCAGTTGGCGCACGTCACCTCGTTCAGCTGGTGCTTGCCTGAAGACCAGAACGCGAGATTGCGATTGCCGGAGTGGCAGCCGAGGCAGACCGTGGTCCGCTCGTCGGCCGTATGGCCCTTGCCGAACGGATTGGCGGGCTTGGCCTTCATCGGATCCTTGAGGTGCTCTGCGGCGCTGCCGTGGCAGGCCTGGCACATGCTCCCGTCGGCATCGTTCTTCGCGCCGTGCGGCGTGAGATCGATCGCCTTCCACTGCGCCTCGTGGCAACTCGCGCAGACCGGGGCGACAGGCCCCTTGGCGGCCGGCGTCGATTGCGCGAAGGCGGATGCCGCCATGAATACCGCGAGGATGGCGAGAGCACCCCGAGCGGCAAAGAAGGTCTTGATTCGCATGTGTACCCCTTTTCTGTTTCGATGCGACCGGCTTCAGAGTGTCGGCACCCGCTACCTGTGGGATACCCGCACTTTGGACATAGCTTCTAATGGCGCCGATTGGGCGGCCATGATCCAAGTCAAGACTATTTCAGGTCGCCCGGCTCACGTTGCAGAAATGCCACGGCCCCCAGGGTCGCCGGCCGCACCCGGCAGGGAATTCGGGCCGGCAACGTGGTCCGCCGGAATTATGTCAATTGCAAAAAAACCCCGCGCGAGGCGGGGCTCTTTTCACCGCTGCGCAGCGATTACTTCTTTGCCTCGCCCTTGACGTCCACTTCAACGCGCCGGTTCGGCTGCAGGCATGCGATCAGTTCCTTCAGGCCCTTCTGGTCGCACTGCACCAACGGCTGCTTCTCGCCCATGCCGATTGTCTCGATCTTGTCCTTGGGCACACCCTTGCTTACGAGGTAGTCCCGCACGGCATCCGCGCGACGTTCCGACAGCTTCTGGTTGTAGGCGTCACCGCCGATGCGATCGGTATGACCCGTCACCAGGATGACTTCGAGCTTCTGCAGTTGCGACAGCTTGCCGACGATCTGGCTGTCGATCGCCGTCTTGCCCTCAGCCTTGAGGATTGCCTTGTCGAAGTCGAACAGGGCCTTCGAGTCCAGCGTGATCTTCTGCACCTGAGGGGCCGGTGCGGGCGGGGCCGGCGGCGGCGGGGCCGGCGGTGGGGGCGCAACCCGCGGCGCAGGCTGGGCTTCCGCAACTCTCATGGGCGCCGCCGGACGCGACGGCGGATTGAACATGTACGTCGCAGTCAGCCAGACCAGGTTGACCGTGTAGCCCGGGTTGGCGAACGCGCCCGTATTCCAGCTGATGTTGCTGCCGCCGAGGTTCTGGAAGTACGGGTAGTAGCTCGAGTAGCCCGCCATCTGCCCGTCGCTGTAGTCGTACTTCTCGTACGCATAGCCGGCGCTCACGCCCCAGTTCTTGTTGATGTTGTAGTTGCCCTTGATCTGGAAACGATTCAGCGTCGTGTTGTCGGTGTTGTAATTGACGAGTGGTCCGCCGCTGAAGCCGCCGGCTGCCTGCGTGTTGCCCGACGTGAAGTCGACGCCACCTCCGGTCTTCTGGTACGTGTACGACGCGGTCAGCATCAGCTTGTCGGTCGCCGCCCAATCGAGCAGCGCCGCGAGCATCCAGCCGTCCTGCGTGTTCTGCGTGCCCCAGTCGAACGTCGTGGAGGTCTGCGGTCCACCCGGGAGCGGGCTCGCACCGGATGAGACGTTGCGGTAGTCCTGCTCGAATTTGACCTTGCCCCAGTTGCCGATGCCGGTGATCCGCAGCCTGTCGTCACCCCACGAAGCGGTCACGTCGTACTGCTGGCTGTGGTCGTTGGTGCGGCCGTAGTACGTGTCCTTGTAGTCGGTCTCGCGCCAGGTCGCACCGAAACTGACGAGCAGGAGCGGCATCGGCGTCCAGTCGACGTTGAGCTTGACCATGTTGCGGTCGAAGTTCGAGACGTCGTAGGCCGTGAAGTAGTACGGTACCGTTGTCGGCTGTACGTTGTCGGCGTTGTTGGTGAAGGCGTGATCGAGGTCGGAGCGGCGCTGCAGGTACTCGTACTTGAGCCGACCCGTCAAGTCCGCCCAGCCGCCCGAATTGCGGTACTCGATCCAGTAGCGGTAGTCGTCGGTATGCGGCGCCGGCGCGAGGTCGCGGTCGACCCCGATCCAGTCGAACCCGCCAAGCAGCTTGTTGCCCCGGTTGAACGCCCACAACGCATCGAACCCGGCCGAGTTCTTGGTGTACTGGAAAGCTTCTCCTGCGGGCAGTGCCGCGATCGTGAAGCATGTCGCGCTGTTGGCCGGCGGATTCGCGCAGTTGCTGCCCTGGCTTCCCCTGGCATAGGAGACGTTCGTCGATCTGTTCTGCAGGTCGTAGTAGTCGTAGTAGACCCGCGTGTCGAGCTGCGCCATCGGACTCGCGTTCCAGGCGATGTTAGCGGTCGTCGTCTTGATGTCGCCATTGAAGTTCGACGCGTCCGGCTGCGTGACGAGGTATCCCACGCCGGGCGGGATGAACTGGCCGGTTGGAGTGTTGCCCGTCGGCTTGAGGCTCGTCGACGTGACGCCGAAGCTGTTCTCCAGCTTGCTCTGCGTGAAGCGCGCGATGATCGCCGAGTCCCATGGCAGCTGCCTGATGTACCCGCTGAGCGCCCACTTCTTGAGGTCGTTGTCGGGCGGCAGCAACGTGGTGTCGAGACCGTTACGCATGTAGAAGTTCGGCCACTGCATCGAATCATTGTTGTCGGTGAACTTCGAGCCGATGTACGCCAGCTTGATCCCGTATCGCTTGCTGTTGTACCCGCCTTCGATGACCACGTTCTGCGTCTTGTAGTCGGCCGGCACGCCGAACTCGATCAGGCCGTTGCCGGAGCCCGTTCCGAGCTGGCCGCTCCCAGGCTTGATGCCGTTCGTCTTCACCTCGTTGTAATCCGCGCGGACGAACCACGGCGACTTCATCGAAACTTCGAAGTTGCCTCCGGTCGTATTGCGCTGGGTGCCGTAGTTCCACGTGCCCCAGGTCGCGGGGTTCGATGCCGGGGGATAGGCACCACTGGGCGAGGAGAAGCCGAGTAGCGTGCTGCCGACGTTCGTCAGCGGCGAAAGCGCGTTGAACGAGTAGTTGTGCGGGATGTCGTTGTTGTAAAGCGAAGCCTTCCATGCGCCCCAGCCGCCGCCGACGATGTTGATGTACTGGTCGTCGCGCCCCAGCTCCTCGGCGAACGCGCGCAGATAGTAGGCCCGGCTGCCGCCGCGGATGTCGAACACCCCGATGGGCGCGCTGCGGATGTCCTGGTACTCCTGCGCCTTCGCTTCGTCGCTCGGGCCCGTGAAAGGCGTGGGCAACGCGGGCGACGACGACGCGGCAGGGGGACCGACTCCCCCATTGCGCAGGCCGCCGTCGATGTTGGTGCCGCGCCAGCCGGCGTCGATGGACCCGCCCCACACGAAATCTTCGTCGGCGTACGCGCTTTGCGCGAAAAGGCCGGCCACCACAATGGCAATGAGCTTGATTCTCATGATCGTCCCCTGGTCTCAGCGGAGGAAGAATTGGCCGTAGGCGGATGCCGGCGCGTTACTGCCGTGGATCTGCCGGTGGCAACCGACGCAACCGCTGCCTTCAAAGCGGATGTTCGACGGTAGCGTGCCGGGCAGCGTCCCCCTTCCGTCATAGATGCCGTGCGTATGGCCGCCCGGGTGGCAGTCGGCGCACAGTGCCGGCGGCTTCTGCGCGAGAAGACCCTTGTGCGCCGAGCCGTGCGGCGTGTGGCAGGTTGCGCAGTTCTCCATCACCGGCGGATGCTCGTGGATCCACGGGCCGCGCTTGTCGGCGTGGCAACTGACGCAGAGGTCATGGTTCGACTCGTTGCGGATGCTCGCCTTCTGCAGCGAACCGTGCGGGTCGTGGCAGTCCTGGCAGCCGACCTTGCCTTCGATGATCGGATGGTGCGA
>JBDTLY010000115.1:0-8619 GCA_039934535.1 Casimicrobiaceae bacterium
CCTCGAGCACGTCCTTCGATGTCGTGAGGCCGATGTTGTCGCTGATCGCGAGCGTGGACTGCCAGTTGCCGAGCGGGCGGTGCAGCACGAAGCCGCGGTCGATCTGGACCGGGCCGCCGAAATGCACCGGCGTCTTGCCGACGTCGGCATTCGCGAGCGGAACGTCGATCTGCTCGAACAGGGTCGCCAGCATCATGTCGGTCGGCTTGTTGACGACGATACCGAGCGCGCCGTCCTTGTTGTGCTCGCACACGAACGTCAACGTGTGCGCAAAATTGGGATCGGCCATCGCCGGCATGGCGATCAGGAAGTGGTGCGTGAAGTTGGCGGTGGGACCGGCCATGGGTCGAATTGTAATCTGCGCCCCCTCGCCGCACAATTGCCGCCGCGAGAAGCGAGCCCTGCTCCCGCGCCCACCATGCCGATTCTCCGTCCTGATTTCCGTCGACTACGCCCCGCGCGCGCCGCGGTTTTCCTCTCGCTGCTGGCACTCGCGGCGGCCGCATGGCCGGCCCTGGCGGGCCTCGTCGTCATGCACGGGCCGGCGGAGCTCACCAGCGCGACGCTGTGGATCCAGACGGATGCCCCAGCGACGGTGATCGTCCGCTGGCGCCCGGAAGGCGAAGCCGACGGGCGGCGAATCGAGCTCTCGACCACCGCCGACGCCGACAACGTCGTCGTGGCCCGCCTCACCGGCCTGCGGCCCGGCGCGACGGCGGACTATCGCGTGGACGCCGGTGCCGAGAGCCGGAGCGCCTCGGTCCGCGCGCAGCCCTTTTGGTCGAAGCCCGCCGACGCCGCCGAGCTGACGATCGCGTTCGGCTCCTGCTTTTTTCTCGCGGACGACGATCCGCGGTGGCCGGGCCATGACTACGGCGGCGGCTTCGGGATCTTCGACTCGATCGCCGCCACGAACCCCGACGTGATGCTGTGGCTCGGCGACAACCTGTACTTTCAGCAGCCCGACCTCTACGATCCGGCGGCGATGGCTGCGCGATACCGCCGCCAGCGAAGCTTCGCGCCGCTTTCGAAGCTGCTCACGGCGACTTCTCATCTTGCCATCTGGGACGACCATGACTACGGCCCGAACGACTCGGACGCGTCGTACGTCCTGAAGGGCGAGACGCTCAAGCTTTTCCAGCGCTACTGGCCGAATGCAAGCTTCGGGCTTCCCGGCGTGCCGGGAGCGTTCGGCTTCGCGCGCTACGGCGACGTGCAGTTCTTCCTCCTCGACGACCGCTACTACCGCACGCCCGACCGCTGGCCCGACGGGCCGGACAAGACGATGTTCGGCGCGCGCCAGCTCGAATGGCTTAAGCAGGCGCTCGTCGCGGCACCGCCGTCCGCGATCAAGATCGTCGCGGGCGGCAGCCAGTTCTGGCATCGCGCGTCGCGCTTCGAAGGCTGGTATCAATACGCGACCGAGCGAGCTGCGTTCGCCGAGTGGCTCGTGCGCGAGCGCATCGAGGGCGTCCTGTTTCTTTCGGGCGACCGGCACTTCGGCGAGCTTCTCAAAATCGAGCGCGCGGGCGCGTATCCGCTTCACGAATTCACGTCGAGCCCACTGACTTCGCGGCCGCCGGCGCGCCTCGACAAGGCGGACGCCGCCAATCCGGACGTCGTGCCGGGGACACTCGTCGTGAAACGCCAGTTCGGGCTCCTCCGCGTCTCGGGCCCCGGCAACAACCGCCGCCTCGCCTTCGAAGCCCGCGACGCCGAAGGGTCGCTGCTCTGGCGCCATGAAATTTTCGCCAATGACTTGCGCTTTCCGCGCGCGGCGCGGGCGGCGCCATGACGGATCGCGCCGTTCGATGCGCCCTCGTCTGGTTTCGCCGCGACCTTCGCGACTTCGACCACGCGGCCCTGCATCATGCGCTCGCCACCTCGCGCGAGGTCCACTGCGCCTTCGTTTTCGACACCGAAATCCTCGACCGCCTGCCGTCACGGCGCGACCGCCGCATCGAATTCATTCGCGACAGCGCGGCCCAGCTCGATGCAGCTTTGCGCAAGCGCGGCGGCGGGCTGACCGTCTGCCATGGGCGCGCGCGCGATGAAATCCCTCGCCTTGCCATGCAGCTACATGCCGATGCCGTGTTCGCCAATCGCGACTACGAGCCCGCGGCGCGCGAGCGCGATGCCGCGGTCGAGCGGACGCTTGGCGCGGTCGGCATCGCGTGGCATGCGTTCAAGGATCAGGTGATTTTCGAAGGTGACGAGATCCGCACGCAGGGTGGCAACCCGTTCCGCGTGTTCACGCCGTACCGGAATGCGTGGCTGAAGGCGCTTACGCCGCGCGACGTGGCGTCGCATGCCATCGATCTTTACGCCGGTCGACTGGCGCGACCGCCGGCAGGATCGGCCGAAGGCGTGCCGTCGCTCGAGGCAATCGGCTTCGAGCGCACGAACCTCGCGGCGCTCAAGGTTACGCCGGGCATGCATGGCGGCGCGGCGCTGTTTGCCGAGTTCCGCGAGCGCATTGACGCCTATCGCGACGCGCGCGACTTTCCCGCGGTGAAGGGGCCGTCCTATTTATCGGTCCACCTGCGCTTCGGCACAGTCGCGATTCGAGAGCTCGTCGCGTTCGCGCATGCGCGCTCGCTGCTTCCGGGCGGCGACGGCGCGGCGACGTGGCTGTCGGAGCTTATCTGGCGCGAGTTCTACGCGCAGATCCTCTGGCATCACCCGCACGTCGTCGGTCACGCGTTCAAGCCGGAATGCGACGCGATAAGGTTCCCCGACGATCCCGGGCACCTCGCAGCCTGGCGCAACGGGCGGACCGGCTATCCGATCGTCGACGCCGCGATGCGCCAGCTCAATGCGACGGGCTACATGCACAACCGGTTGCGGATGATCGCGGCATCGTTTCTCGTGAAGGACCTCCTCGTCGACTGGCGGCACGGCGAGCGCTACTTCGCCGACACGCTGATCGACTACGACCTCGCGTCGAACAACGGCGGCTGGCAGTGGGCCGCGTCGACCGGCTGCGACGCGCAACCCTGGTTTCGAATCTTCAACCCGGTCACGCAGTCGGAGCGCTTCGATCCCGACGGAGAATTCATCCGGCGCTACGTGCCGGAGCTCTCGGCACTCGACCACGGTGAGATCCACGCGCCCTGGCTCGTTTCGAGCGCAACGCTGCGCTCGAAAGGTGTCGCCATCGGCCACGACTACCCGGCACCGATCGTCGACCATGCAACCGCGCGCCAGCAGGCGCTGGCGCTCTACAAGTCCGCACGGCCATCGTAGCAAATGGTCCTCCGTCGCAGGCTGTCCGGGCTGCTTGCGGCGATTATGTTGTCCATGGCGCCGGCCGCGCTCGCGGCGGACAACGCTGCAAAGGCCGCCGTGCAGCTCGAACCGTTCGCGCAGGCAACCAACGGCCACATAGGCTGTCCGGCGGCGTCACCCCGCTTTGTCACGCCCGAGCATCGGAATTAACCCCGGACGCCGTCACCTCCCGTTAGCACCGGCATCACCCCTTCTCCGGAGGTTGTCATGCCGTCCTTTGCCGCCCGCGCCGGCGCCTGGCTCGTTGTCGTCGTCGTGCTCGCTCTTTTCGTCTTCGTGCCGAGCGCCTCGGCCTTCTGCGGTTTCTATGTCGGAAAGGCCGACGCGAGCCTGTTCAACGAAGCGTCGCAGGTGATCCTGGTCCGCCGCGACGGCAAGACCGTCATCAGCATGGCCAACGACTACAAAGGCGCGCTGACCGAGTTCGCGCTGGTCGTGCCGGTGCCGCAGGTGCTGGCGCGCGACCAGATCCACATCGGCGACCGCAAGCTGTTCGAGCGCATCGACGCCTACAGCGCGCCGCGCCTTGCCGAGTATTTCGATCCCGATCCGTGCCAGGTGAAGCTGCCGATGTCCGTTGGCGCGATGGACGCCTCGGCGCCCAGGACAATGGCCAAGAACGAGGTGAAGCGCGAAAAGTCGCTTGGCGTCACGGTCGAAGCCGCCTACACCGTCGGCGAGTACGACATCGTGATGCTCTCGGCGAAGCAGTCCGACGGCCTCGAGACGTGGCTCACCGAAAACGGCTACCGGATCCCGAAAGGCGCGAGCGCGGCGCTCAAGCCCTACGTCCGCCAGAACATGAAATTCTTCGTCGCCAAGGTCAACCTGAAGGAGCAGGCGAAGTCCGGCGTGGCTTACCTGCGCCCGCTGCAATTCGCGTTCGAGTCGCAAAAATTCATGCTGCCGGTGCGGCTCGGCATGCTGAACGCCAAAGGTCCGCAGGATCTCGTGCTCTACGTGCTGACGCCGCAGGGGCGCGTCGAGACGACGAACTACCGCACCGTGAAGCTGCCCGCGGACATGGACCTGCCGACGTTCGTGCGCGGCGAGTTCGCGCAGACGTACAAGGCGCTCTTCGACGCACACGCCGCACGCGAGGACTACCGCGCCATCTTCACCGAATATTTCTGGGACATGGGCTGGTGCGATCCGTGCGCCGCCGATCCGCTGACATCCGACGAGCTGCGGCAGGCCGGCGTGTTCTGGCTGGGGCCGCAAGCCAACGCGCGCGGCGGCGGCCAGCCGGTGCTGCTGACGCGCCTGCATCTGCGCTACACCCGCGAATCGCTCCCCGAGGACCTCGTGTTCCAGGAAACCGCCGACCGCCAGAACTTCCAGGCGCGCTACGTGTTGCGGCATCCATGGACCGGCGATGCCGGAAGCTGCTCCGCCGCGCCCGCGTATTTCGAGGAAGTCGCGCGCCGCAAGGAGCGCGAAGCCGCCACACTCGCGTCGCTGACCGGATGGGACGTCAACGCAATCCGCGCGAAGATGGCGCTCGCCCCGCTGGCTGCGAACCGCTGGTGGGCCGTGCTGTGGAAATGACGCCGGAAACTAGGGTCAGACTCGACTTTCCAGCCACGGCCGAGGTGGCGCCACGTACACGCGGAAAGTCGAGTCTGACCCTATTTTCCCGAGACGCCCGCCTCTACCAGATTGCCTTCCAGGCGATCCTGCTCACGGTTGGCGTGCTCGTCCGCGATTTCGCGCTCGACCCGCGACAGATGGCGCTGTGCTTCGCCGCCGGGCTCGCCACCCAATGGCTATGGCTGAAAGTGCTCCACCTCGAGCACAAAGGCGTGCTGTCGGCGCTCATCACGTGCTTCGGCCTGTCGCTCCTGCTGCGCTCCGACACGCTGTGGGTGCATCCGCTCGCCGCCGTGATCGCGATCTCCGCCAAATTCGTGCTGCGCGTCAACGGCAAGCACGTTTTCAACCCCGCGAATCTCGGCGTGATCGCGGCGCTCGTGCTGCTGCCGGGCACCTGGGTGTCGCCGGGGCAATGGGGGAACGACGTCGCGTTGGCCAGCTGGTTCGTGGCGCTCGGTGGTTTGGTGACGCAGCGCGCGCGGCGGTGGGACATTTCGTGGGTATTCCTGGCCGCATGGCTCGGCCTCGTCGCCGCGCGCGTCCTCTGGCTCGGCCAGCCGTGGACGATCTTCCTGCATCAGTTCACGAACGGCGGGCTGTTGCTGTTCGCGTTCTTCATGATCTCCGACCCGATGACCATTCCGAACCGGCGCTCCGCGCGCATCGGTTATGCGATCTTCGTCGCCGCGCTCGCGTTCGCCTGGCAGTTCGCGCTGTTCCGGACGAGCGGGCTCCTGTGGGCGCTGTTCCTCGCCTCGCCGCTCGTTCCGCTGATCGACTGGCGCTGGCCCGGCGAAAAATTCAACTGGCGCCCGGAGCCTGCGCGCAACAACGCCAGTGCCCGCTGACGTCAGTCCTCTTCGTGCTTGCGCGACTTCTTGAATTCGGTCGCGAGCTGCTGCTGCAGCAGCGGCGGCGCCGGCTCGTAGTGCGACAGCTGCATCGAGTACGACCCGTGTCCGCCGGTCACCGATTTCAGGCGGGCGGAATAGCCCTCGAGCTCGACCAACGGCGCGAGCCCGCTGATCGCGATCACGCCCGGCTGCAAGCCGGTGGTGCCGGTCACCTGGCCGCGCCGGGACGACAGGTCGCCGGCGATGTCGCCGGTGTTGCCTTCGGGACAGATGATTTCGACGCTGACGATCGGCTCCAGCACGATCGGGCGCGCCTTCTCGATCGCGTCGAGGAACGCCTTCTTGCCCGCGGAGACGAACGCCACTTCCTTCGAGTCGACGGGATGATGCTTGCCGTCGTGGACAACCACGCGCACGTCCTGCAGCGGAAACCCCGCGACGGCGCCGGTCGCGAGCACCTGCTCCACACCCTTCTGCACGGCGGGCATGTATTGGTGCGGAATCACGCCGCCCTTCGTCGCGTCGACGAACTCGAAACCCGCGCCGCGCTCGCGCGGCTCGACGCGCAGCGACACTTCGCCGAACTGGCCCGCGCCACCGGTCTGCTTCTTGTGCCGGTGGAAGCCCTCCGCGTTCGCGGTGATCGTCTCGCGATACGGGATCCGCGGCGGGCGGGTGTCGATCTCGAGCTTGAACTGCGCAGACATCCGTTCGAGGATCGAGCGCAGGTGGAGGTCGCCCAGCGCGCGCAGCACGGTCTCGTTGGTCGTGGCGTCGTGCTCGACGACGATCGTCGGGTCCTCGGCGATCATCCGGTGCAGCACGTCGGAAATCCGCTGCTCGTCGCCGCGCTTTTTCGGCGTGATGGCCACTCCGTGCATCGGCACCGGGAACTCGAGCGGCCGCATGTGGATGTGATCCTCGTCGTGCGAGTCGTGCAACACGCAGTCGAACACGATCTCGTCGACCTTGGCCACGGCCACGATGTCGCCCGGAACGGCGCGGTCCGTCTCGACGCTCTTGCCGCCCTGGAGCAGGAAGAGGTGCCCGACCTTGAACGGCTTGCGGTTTTCGCCGACGAAGAGCTGCGAGTCCTTGGTCACCGTGCCCTGGTATACGCGGAAGATGCCGAGCTTGCCGACGAACGGGTCGACGACCACCTTGAACACGTGCGCGAGCGCGTGCTTCTTCGGGTCGGGCTCCGAGGCATACTCCTGTATCGCGTCGCCTTCCCCCTTGTAGAAGAGCGGCGGATTGCCCTCGGCCGGATTCGGCGCGAGCTTCACGAGAACGTCGAGGAGCTCCGCGATGCCGGCCCCGCTCTTCGCCGAGACGAAGCAGACGGGAATGAGGTGACCTTCGCGCAGCGCCTTTTCGAACGGCGCGTGCAGCTGATCGGGCGCAATTTCGCCCTGCTCGAGGTAGAGCGACATCAGCTCCTCGTCGACCTCGACGACCTGGTCGACCAGCGCGCGATGCGCATCGGCGACCGAGGAAAAATCGGACTCGCCGTCGGGATTGAAGAAGCAGTCGACGACCTTCGCGCCGCCACCCGAAGGGAGGTTGATCGGAAGGCACTCGCGGCCGAACGCGGCCTGGATCGCGGCGAGGACCTTCGGCAGGTCCACGTTCTCGGCGTCGATCTTGTTGACGATGACAAGGCGGCAGAGCCTGCGCTTGCCCGCCCAATCCATCATGCGCGACGCGACCATCTCGACGCCCGATTGCGCGCTCACGACGACCGCCGCTGTCTCCACCGCGTCCAGCGCGCCGATCGCCTGCCCGAGGAAATCCGGGAAGCCCGGCGTGTCGATCAGGTGGATGCGCGTGTCCTGCGTGTCGACGTGGAGGATCGAGGCGCGCAGCGAATGCTGCCAGGATTTTTCGAGGGAATCGAAATCGGCGACGGTCGTGCCACGCTCGACCACGCCCGCTTCCTTGATCATGCCGGACTTCAGGAGCAGCGCTTCGGCGAGCG
Organism: Casimicrobiaceae bacterium; assembly: GCA_039934535.1. GTDB lineage: Bacteria > Pseudomonadota > Gammaproteobacteria > Burkholderiales > Casimicrobiaceae > CAIWHR01. Next base: position 7,714 of record JBDTLY010000115.1, read on the forward strand.
TGGTCTTGCCCGCCCCGCCCTGACCGACCAGCGCGACCGTGCGGATGTTTCCGGTGGCGTAATTCGCCATGCGGCGTCCCTCCCCCTTGATTCGTTCCGGTGAATTATACCGGCCGCGGGGAGCGGGCCCGGTTTAATCCCTGGCCGCAATGTGGAAGCAGGAGGGAAACGCTCGCCGGGGACCCGGGAGACTTGCTTCAGGCTAAAGCGTCAGCGCCAGCATCTCGCGCAGGTTCTTGATCAGCTCTTCTTCCTGGTACGGCTTGCCGAGGTAGAGGTCGACGCCGAGCTCCTGCGCGCGGTTGCGGTGCTTCTCGGCGGTCCGCGACGTGATCATGATGATCGGGATATGCGCGTTCTTGGGCTCGTTCTTGATCGTCTTCGTGAACTCGAAACCGTCCATCCGCGGCATCTCGATGTCGAGCAGGATCACGTCGGGCGTCCGGTCGTTCAGGAGCTCGAGCGCGTCGATGCCGTCCTTCGCCGTGATCACGTCGAAGCCGGCGCGCGTCAACGTTCGGCTGGTGATCTTGCGCACGGTCAGGGAGTCGTCGACGATCATCACGAGCGGCGGCCCGCCCGCCGCGGGTGCCTGCGCCGACATCTTCGGCATCATCGGCGCCATCCGCTCCTCGTTCGGATCGTAGACCGGCACGTCCGGACGCTGCGCAAGCTGCACGGGATTGATGATGAGGACGATCTCGCCGCTGCCGAGCACCGTCGCGCCGGCGATGCCGGAAACGCGGGCGAGCTGCGGCCCGATGTTCTTCACCACGACTTCCTGGTTGCCCACCATCTCGTCGACATGGATTGCAGCGACGTTCTGACCCGAGCGCAGCAGCAGGACCGGGTTGTGGCGCGCCGTTTCCGGATTGTGGTGGGGGTCGCCAAGGAGCCGCGGCAGGT
>JBDTLY010000116.1:0-8606 GCA_039934535.1 Casimicrobiaceae bacterium
ACACGGTGCCGCGGTCCATGCCGGTCACGCCGATGAAGCGGATGTTGAGCGCGTACTTGTTCGCGCTGATCTCCGGCACGCAGGCCACGTCGTTGTCGACGGTGAGGCGCAGGAGCTGCGCGACCTTCGACGTCGTCAGCATCAGCTGGAACACGCCGCGATAGGCCGTCTGCCTGCTCGCGCGCCCGTTGTCGCGCAAAAGGCGAAGGATGATCGCGAGGCCGTCGTGGATCGGGAGGAACGGCTCGAGCCAAGCCTTCAGGTCGTTCTGCCGCGCTGCGGGATCGGAATTGAGCCAGTAGTGATATGCGGGCAGGTCGAATTCGCAGACGCCGCCGGGAATGGCGGTGCGCTGCTTGATCGTCATCAGCCACTCGTTCTCGCGCAGGTGCGTTCCTGCCTTGCCGGCCTGCCCGAGCAGCGCGCCGCTCGCGCGCTCGATGTCGGCGAGGAGCGACTCGAGGACCTGCGAATCGATCGCCGGATTGTTGCGCAGCGCCGCCATCAGCTGCTTCTGCCGCTCGAGCTCCTGCAGGATGTCGGTCTTGAGATCGGCGCGCGCGGCGACATCGGTGATCTCGAACAGGGCGAGCAGCGCCGCATGGTGATCGGGACCTTCGCTGCGCGACGCGAAGAACTGCGCGCGGCGGTAGAGATCCTCCAGTCGCATCAGTGTGCGGATGCGCTCGTTCAGCGGATGTTCGTAACGGATCACGGCGGGCAGTGGGCGAACGCTGATGGCTTCAAGCTGGCATTCTGCCCGAAGACGGCGCGGCGCGTCCCGCCAACGCGGCCAGCGCCCGGTATCGGCGGTCGAGTTCGGCAACCTGCGGCGCGATCGCCGCCATCGCACCGGCGTTGTCGAGGACGTCGTCGGCACCCTCGATGCGCTTGTCGCGCCCGAGCTGTGTTGCCATGATCGCGCGGACCTCGTCCGCCGCAAGTCCGCTGCGGGCGACGACCCGCCGAATCTGCTCGTCCTCGGGGCAGTCCACCACGAGGATCCGCTGCACCAGCGACTTCATGCCGCTTCGCTCGAGGAGCAATGGCACGACGAGGATTCCGTACGGGCTGGTCCAGCGCGCGATCTCGTCCCGAGCCGCCGTCCCGATCAGCGGGTGGAGAATCGCCTCGAGGCGAGCGCGCGCCTCTGGATCGGCGAACGCCTGGCGCCGCAGGGCTGCGCGGTCGAGCGTCCCGTCGGCGCGGACGAGGCCCGCGCCAAAGGCAGCGGCGATCGCGTCCTGGCCCGGCGTGCCGGGCGCCGACAGGGCATGCGCGAGACGATCGGTATCGGTCACGTCGATCGCGAGCGCGGCAAACGCGTCAGCGACCGCCGATTTTCCGCTGCCGATGCCGCCGGTCAGTCCAACAATGAAGGTCACGGCAGGTAGAGCTTGATCAGCGCGGGGCCGAAGAAGAGCGCTATCGCGCCCGCGATCGCAAGGTACGGCCCGAAGGGGATGGGCAGCTCGTGGTCGCGGCCCTTGAAGGCGATCAGGGCGAGGCCGACCACGGCCCCCACGGCGGACGAGAGCAGGACGATCAGCGGCAGCATCGTCCAGCCGAGCCATGCGCCCAGCGCGGCGAGCAGCTTGAAATCGCCGTAGCCCATTCCTTCCTTACCGCGGATGAGCTTGAACAGCCAGTAGACGGACCACAGGGTCAGGTAACCGGCAACGGCCCCGATCACGGCGCTCGGCAGCGGGGTGAACAGGCCGCCGAGGTTCACGAGGAGGCCCGACCACATGAGCGGCAGCGTGAGATCGTCCGGAAGGTACTGCGTGTCTGCGTCGATCATCGTCAGCGCGAGCAGCGTCCACAGCAGCACGCACGCGGCGGCTCCTTTCGCCGTGGCGCCGAACGCGACGATCGCGGCGACGGCGAGCACGCCCCCCATGATCTCAACGATCGGGTAGCGGACCGAAATGGGTGCCTTGCACGCGCTGCACTTGCCGCGCAGGGCCAGCCACGACACGACCGGGATGTTTTCGAGCGCCGTGATCATGTGCCCGCAGGCGGGGCACGCGGAGCGCGGCACGACGAGATTGTAGGCGGGCGCGTCGGGGACCGGCTCCTTCCGCAACTCGTCGCACTGCGCTTTCCACTCCCGTTCCAGCATCCTCGGCAGGCGGTGGATGACGACGTTCAGAAAGCTGCCCACGCACAAGCCGACCAGCAGGGCGGCGAGGACGACCAAGCCGAACTCACTCACGGGGCGAGACCCGTCTCGAAGCACCCGATTGGCGCCACCATGGCGCCTCTGGCGTCAGACAACCTGACCGAGCTTGAAGATCGGCAGGTACATGGCCACCACCAGGCCACCGATGACGACACCCAGGAACACGATGATGAGCGGCTCAAGCAGGCTCGACAGAGCAGCCACTGCGTCGTCGACTTCGCGTTCGTAGAATTCCGCGATCTTGCCGAGCATGTTGTCGAGCGAGCCCGACTCTTCGCCGATCTGCGTCATCTGCAGCACCATCGAGGGAAAGAGCTTCGAGTTGGTCATCGCGTTGGTGAGGCTGGTACCGGTGCTCACCTCGGTCTGGATGCGCTTCGTGGCAACCGTGTAGACGGCATTGCCGGCCGCGCCGGCCACGGCATCGAGCGACTCGACGAGCGGCACACCCGCGGCGAACATCGTCTGCAGCGTCCGCGTCCAGCGCGCGATGGTCGCCTTTTCCAGGATCGCCCCGATAATCGGGACCTTGAGGGAAAGCCGGTCGATCGTGTGACGTAGCGCGGCGGAGCGCCGGTGCATGTAGACGAAGCCGAAAAAGCATCCGACCACGATGGCGGCCCCGAGCCACCACCATGCGACGACGAAATCGCTCATCGCCATCACGATAAGCGTCGGCACGGGAAGGTCGGCGCCGAAGCTCGCGAAGATCGTCTTGAAGGCGGGGATCACCCAGACCATGATGACCCAGACCACCAGCGTGGCGACCACGATGACCGAGATCGGGTAGAAAAGCGCGGACTTGATCTTGCTCTTGATCGCGAGGATCTTTTCCTTGTAGCTCGCGAGCCGGTCGAGGATCGCATCCAGCATGCCGGCGGTTTCCCCGGCGTGCACGAGGTTGCAGTAGAGGGCGTCGAACTGGAGCGGGTGCTCGCGGAATGCCTGCGACAGGCTGGAGCCTGATTCGACGCGCGCCTTGAGGTCCATGACGAGGCGCGAGAACCGCGGATTGCTGTGGCCGCGGGCGACGATCTCGAACGACTGCAGCATCGGGACGCCGGCGCGCAGCATCGTCGCGAGCTGCCGCGTGAAGAACGTGATTTCCCTCTCGCCGACCTTCTTGCCGCCGCGGAACGTGAGCTTCTTGATTTTCTGGAGCCGGATGCCTTGCCGGCGCAGGTTGGTCGTGACGACCGTCTGCGATGCCGCCTTGGATTCGCCGCGGATCTGGCGGTTGCTGCGGTCGACGCCTTCCCAGACGAACGTGTATTCCTTGACGTCCTTGCGCGTTGCGGTGGCGGTGGCCATGGTCGGGATCCTGTCTCGGGGCGCGATGCGCGCCGTTACTCGTTGGTGATGGCCTCGATCTCCTCGAGCGAGGTGATGCCAAGCTTCACCTTGACGAGGCCCGATTTCCGCAGGTCGCGGATGCCTTCCTTCAGCGCCTGTTCCGCGATGTCGAGTTGCGTGCAGTTGCGCATGATGAGCTGCCGCATCTCGTCGGAGATCGGCATCACCTGGTAGATGCCGACGCGGCCCTTGTAGCCGGTGCCCTTGCATTTGTCACAGCCGATCGGTCCGTAGGGCTGCCAGGTGCCGTCGATGTCTTCTTCGGCGAAGCCGGCGCGGGTGAGCGCTTCGGCCGGGATGTCCTTCGGTTGCTTGCAGTTCGAGCACAGCCGGCGGCCCAGGCGTTGCGCGGTGATCAGGATGACCGACGACGCGACGTTGAAGGGGGCCACGCCCATGTTGAGAAGCCGCGTCAGCGTCGCGGGCGCGTCATTCGTGTGGAGCGTGGCCATGACGAGGTGCCCTGTCTGCGCGGCCTTGATCGCAATGTCCGCGGTCTCGAGGTCGCGGATTTCGCCGACCATGATGACGTCCGGATCCTGGCGCAGGAACGACTTCAGCGCCACGGCGAACGTGAGGCCCGCCTTGTCGTTGACGTTCACCTGGTTGATCCCGGGAAGCTGGATTTCCGCGGGGTCTTCGGCGGTCGAGATGTTGATGCCGGGCTGGTTCAGGATGTTGAGGCACGTGTAGAGCGAGACGGTCTTGCCGCTGCCGGTCGGGCCGGTCACCAATACCATCCCGTAAGGACGGCCGATGGCGAACATCAGATGTTCCTGCTGGTCGGGGTCATAGCCCAATGCCTCGATGCCGAGCTTTACGCCGGCGGAGTCGAGAATCCGCATCACGATCTTCTCGCCGAACAGCGTCGGCAAGGTGCTGACCCGGAAGTCGATCGACTTCGACTTCGACAGCACGAGCTTCATGCGGCCGTCCTGCGGGACGCGTTTTTCCGAGATGTCGAGCCTGGAGATGACCTTGATCCGCGACGCCATCTTGTCCTTGATCACGAGCGGCGGCTGCGCGACTTCGGAGAGGATCCCGTCGAGCCGGTAGCGGATCCGGTAATACTTCTCGTACGGCTCGAAGTGGATGTCCGACACGCCCAGGTTGATCGCGTCGATCAGGATCTTCTGAATGTACTTGACGACCGGCGCGTCCTCGACCTCGGAGCTTTCCTCGTCGGTGAGCACGAGGGGACCGCCGTCCTGGAGGTCGATCTCCAGCTCGTCGATCGAGTTCATGTCCTTCAGCGTCGCGCCGGTGGCCTCGACCAGCTTGCCGATCGCCTGCGCGAGCTTGTCGTCCTCGACCACGACCGGCTCGACCACGAGGTTAGTCTTGAAGCGGACTTCCTCCAGCGCCTGGAGGTTCGCGGGATCCGACGTCGCGACGTAGAGCCGGTTGCCGCGCTTGTGCAGCGGCAGCACCCGCCGCGATTGCGCCATCTTGAGGTCGACCAGGTCCTTGTGGATCTGATCGAGGTCGAACGCGCCCAAGTCCATCAGCGGCACGCCGAAGGCCCGCGAGCCGAACACCGCGAGCTGGGTCGCGGACATCCGCTTGCCCTGGAGCAACTGCTCGACGAACGAGACGTTTGCCTGCTGCGCCTGCGTCTGCAGCGCCTCGGCGTCGAACTCCGTCATCAGCCCGTGCTGCGCCAAAGCGCGCGCGAGTCCGCTCAGGTTGCGCGTAGCGGCGGCGTGGGTGGCCATGGGCTGGGAGGCTCGAAAGTGTGGGTTATCGGCGAAAAGCCGGGCTATCGGAGAGCTTAAGCAAATTACGTGCCCTTTCCTGCCCCGACCGCTCCTTTTCGCTTTATTCCAACCGCATAAAAGTTAAGCAACTGATGATGCCTGTCCGCTCTGGCTTTGTAAAGGCGGGGGCGGGGCGCGCCCCACGGGCGGCAGCAGGCGCACGACCTTGACCGCGCGATCCTGCGTCTGGAGGACTTCGAGGCTCTGGCCGGCCACCACGACCTTCGTCCCCGCGTCCGGGATCTCGCCAAGTTGCTCGACGATCAGCCCATTGAGCGTCTTGGGTCCGTCCAGCGGGAAATGCGTGCCGAGCTTTCGGTTGAGGGTCCGCAGCGCCGCCATGCCGTCGACGACGACGCTGCCGTCCGGTTCCCGCGCCCAAGATTCTCCGCCCGTCGGGGCGTGGGTCGTGAAATCGCCGATGATCTCCTCGACGATGTCCTCGATCGTGAGCAGTCCGAGGAGCTCGCCGTACTCGTCGACGACGAGTCCGAGGCGCTCGCGATCGGTCTGGAACTGCTGCAGTTGCGCGAGCAGCGGCGTTGCGGCGGGCACGAAATACGCGGGGCGGAGTATCGCGCGCAGCGCGCCGGCATCGATGGTCCCCGCCAGCTGCAGGCCGACGACCTGTTTCAGGTGCACGATGCCGACGATGTTATCGAGCTCGTCCTCGTAGGCCGGGAGCCGCGTGTGATAGGACGTCGCCAACTGCTCGGCGAGGTGGCCGGGCTTGGCGTTCAGGTCGACCGCGTGGATCTGGTTGCGCGGCGTCATCACGTCGTCGACGGTCACTGCTTCGACGTCGAGGAGGTTGGCGAGCATGGCGCGGTGCTTGCCGCGGAAATACTGCCCTTCGAGGACCAGCGAGCGCAGTTCCTCCTGGGTGAGCGTGGTGCCCGCTGCCGAGCCGGTCGGAACCCTCAGCAGCTTGAGCAGGCCCTGCACGAACAGGTTCACGAACCAGACGACCGGGGTCGCCACCCTGAGCAACGGCGCGAGGACGAAACTCACGACGGGCGCGATGCGGTCCGCGTGCGCCGCGCCGACGACCTTCGGCGCGATTTCCGAAAAAACGAGGATCGCGAATGTGATCGCCAGCGTGCCAAGGCCGAGCGCGATCTCGCCCTCGCCGTAGAGCCGCTTGGTAATGACCGCGGTCAGCGTCGCCGCCGCCGCGGCGACCAGCGTGTTGCCGAGCAGGATGACGCCGAGCAGCTTGTCGATCTCGCCGAGCAGCTTTTGCGCCTTGCGCGCGCCTTGCGAGCCGCGGTGCGCGCGGTGCTTCAGCCGGTGCCGGTTGGCCGCCATCATCGCCGTCTCGGCGATAGAGAAGAACCCCGACGCGAGGAGCAGCAGCACCACGGCAATCGCGAGCGTGCTGAGGGGAATGTCGTCCATCAGCGCCTGAGAAGCACCTCGACCACGAACTTCTCGCCGAGGTACGCGAGGAACACGAAGACCGTGCCTGCCACGATCCAACGCAGCGCGACGCGGCCTCGCCATCCGTAGCGCCAGCGTCCCAGCAGGAGCCCGCAGAAGGTGATCCAGCCGAGCATCGAAAGCACGTTCCTGTGCGTGAACAGCATCGGCTTGCCGAAGATCTGCTCCGAGAACAGCATGCCGCTTGCGAGCGTCAGCGTGAGCAGCACGAACCCGACGGTGACGAGGCGGAAGAGGAAGCGCTCGAGCGTGAGCAGCGGCGGCAGCCCGGTTGCGCCGGGATCCGGCAGGCGGTGGCGCAGCCGCTGCTCGAGGCCCATCAGCAGCAGCGCCTGCAGCGCAGCGACGAGAAACAGCGCATAGGAGACCAGCGCGACCGCGATGTGCAGCGCGGCCCAGGGCTCGTCGCCATAGTGGAACCGGTGCGGGTTGGCGATGAAGGCAGGGACCAGCGACGCGACGGCGGCGACCGGCAGCACCACGGTGCCGATTGCCGGCAGCGTCCGCAGGAGCCCCGACGCCCAAGCCACGAGCGCGACCAGCGCCGCGACGACCGACACGGCATTTGGCAGGCTGAGGTCGAGACCTTCGGGGGTCGCGAACTCGCTGCCGGCCATCCAGGCATGCAACAGCAACGCCGCGGGGACGAGCATTGCGGTCCACGAAATCGACGCGCGGGAGGGCGCCGCGTTGGCGCCGGGCGCAATTGCGACGGGCTTCGGCCAGAGCACCCACGCGGCCAGCGCGTACAGGGCGGCGACCGCGACGTGGAGTAAAATCATCGGCTTTCGATTGCGGCTTGCGGCCTCGAGCCGCCGTAGCGCAGTTTACCTCAGTACCGCAGCACCGCCGCCGGCCGTCGCGGCCGGTCTCACCCGGGAATCCCGATGTTCGACACCCTGACCCAACGGCTTTCGCGCGTCGTCAAATCGTTGCGCGGCGAGGCGCGCCTCACCGACGTCAACATCGCCGACGCGTTGCGCGAAGTGCGTCTGGCGCTGCTCGAGGCCGACGTGGCGTTGCCGGTCGTCAAGGACTTCATCGCCGCCGTGAAGGAAAAGGCGGTCGGCGAGGAAGTCGTCGGTTCGCTGACGCCGGGGCAGGCGCTGATCGGCGTCGTCCATCGCGAGCTCGCCGCCTTGATGGGGACGGCCGCCGCGCCCCTCGATCTCGCCACGCTGCCTCCCGCCGTCCTGCTGCTGGCCGGCCTGCAGGGCGCAGGCAAGACGACGACGGCCGCGAAGCTCGCGCGCCTGCTCAAGGAGCAGAAGAAGAAGGTGCTGGTCGTTTCCACCGACGTCTATCGGCCCGCCGCGATCCTGCAACTGCAGACACTTGCCACGCAGGTCGGCGTGGATTTCTTTCCGTCGGCGGTTGGCGAGCAGCCCGTCGCCATCGCCGCCGCGGCGATCGACTGGGCGCGCAAGCACTACCACGACGTCGTGATCGTCGACACGGCGGGCCGCCTCGCGATCGACGAGGCGATGATGCGCGAGATCGCCGAGGTGCACGCTGCCGCCAAGCCGATCGAGACGCTCTTCGTCGTCGACGCGATGCAGGGGCAGGACGCGGTCAACACGGCGCGCGCGTTTCGCGAAACCCTGCCGCTCACCGGCGTGATCCTCACCAAGCTCGACGGGGACGCGCGCGGCGGCGCCGCCCTGTCGGTGCGCCAGGTGACCGGCGCGCCGATCAAGTTCGTGGGGGTCGCGGAGAAGATCGACGGGCTCGAGGTGTTCCACCCGGAGCGGATGGCCTCGCGCATTCTCGGGATGGGCGACGTCATGTCGCTGATCGAGGACGCGCACAAGTCGGTCGATGTCGCCGAAGCGGAAAAGCTCGCGAAGAAGGTCAAGTCCGGAAAAGGATTCGAT
>JBDTLY010000117.1:0-8595 GCA_039934535.1 Casimicrobiaceae bacterium
GAGCCGTTGCCCGTCGTGCTGGCGCACGGCGACGGCTGCTGGCTGTGGGACGAGCATGGCCGCCGCTATCTCGACATGATGAGCGCGTACTCCGCGGTGAGCCACGGCCACGCGCATCCGCGCATCGTGCGCGCGCTGGTCGAGCAGGCGCAGCGGCTCGCGGTGACGTCGCGCGCCTTTCACAACGAGCTCCTGCCGCGGTTCCTCGAACGTCTGACACAGGTGACGGGCCTCGACCGCGCGCTGCCGGCTTCCGGCGGCGCCGAATCGGTCGAGACCGCGCTCAAGGCCGCGCGCAAGTGGGGCCACAAGGTGAAGGGCATTCCGCCCGATCGCGCCGAAGTGATCGTGTGCAAGGACAACTTCCACGGCCGCTCGATCGCGATCGTCGGCTTCTCATCGGAGCCGCAGTATCGCGACGGGTTCGGTCCGTTCCCGGGCGGGTTCCGGCACGTTCCGTTCGGCGACGCCGAAGCGCTCGCGCGTGCCATCGGGCCGAATACCGCGGCGTTCCTGGTCGAGCCGATCCAGGGGGAGGCCGGCATCGTCGTGCCGCCCGCGGGCTATCTCGCCGAATGCGCGCGCATCTGCCGCGAGCGCAACGTGCTCCTGATCTGCGACGAGATCCAGACCGGCATGGGCCGCACGGGAGCGTTCCTCGCCTGCCAGCACGACAACGTCAAGCCGGACGGCGTGATCCTCGGCAAGGCGCTCGGCGGCGGGTTGCTGCCGGTGTCGGCATTTGTGGGAACCGAAAACCTGATGCAAGTGTTCTCGCCGGGCGATCACGGCAGCACGTTCGGCGGCAATCCGCTCGCCGCCGCGGTGGGCCTGGCCGCGCTCGACGTCCTGTTCGAAGAGAAGCTGATCGAGCGCTCGGCCGAGATGGGCGCGTACCTGCGGGAACGCCTGGCGACGATCAAGAGCCCGCTCGTCAAGGACGTGCGCGGCAAGGGACTCTTCGTCGGGCTCGAAGTCGACCGCGAGCGCATCACCGCGCGCGATGTCGTCGACCGGCTGCTCGCGCGCGGAATCCTGTCGAAGGACACGCACGGTACCGTCGTGCGCTTCGCGCCGCCGCTCGTGATCGACCGCGACGCGCTCGACTGGGCTGTCGAGGAGGTGCGCGCGGTGTTCGCCGAATTGGGCGACGGGCTCCGGCGAGCGGCATAGCGCGGGGCGGCGCGGCGCTATACTGGCGCATGCCCCGCCCCACGCTCGCCGGCAAGCTCGTCGTCGCGATCAGTTCGCGGGCGCTGTTCGACCTCAGCGAGTCGCACCGGATCTACACCGAGGCGGGTGTGGACGCATACCACCGGTACCAGGTCGAGCACGAGGACGAGATTCTCGCGCCGGGGCCGGCGTTCGTACTGGTGAAAAAGCTGCTGCGCCTGAACCGCACCGACAAGCAGTATGTCGAAGTCATCCTTCTGTCGCGCAATTCCGCCGACACGGGCTTGCGCGTGTTCAACTCGATCAAGCACTACGGGCTCGACATCACGCGCGCCGCGTTCACGAAGGGCGAGCCGACGTCGCGCTACGTGCCGGCCTTCGGCGCGCATCTCTTCCTGTCCGCGGATACGGGCGACGTCCGGCGCGCGCTGGACGAGGGTCATGCAGCGGCGACGATCGTTCCGAGCGCCGTCGGCGGCAACGAAGCCGACGAGCTGCGCATTGCGTTCGACGGCGATGCCGTGCTGTTCTCCGACGAGGCCGAGCGCGTCTATCAGGCCGAAGGGCTGGCGGCGTTCGCGCAAAGCGAGACGGACGCGGCGCTGCTGCCGCTGTCAGGCGGGCCGTTCAAGGAATTCCTCGCGGGCCTCCACCTGATCCAGGCGGATTTCCCCGAGGACAAGAGCCCGATCCGGACCGCGCTCGTCACCGCCCGCAGCGCGCCCGCGCACGAACGCGTCATCCGCACGCTGCGCGCGTGGAACATCCGAATCGACGAGGCGCTGTTCCTCGGCGGCCTCGACAAGGGCGAGTTCCTGCGCGCGTTCCGCGCCGACATCTTTTTCGACGACCAGCGCACGCACGTCGAGTCCGCGGCGAAGCACGTCGCCGCGGGCCACGTGCCGCACGGCATCGTCAACGCGCGCTAGGGCCGACGTGGGCGTGCCTGCGGATCCGCTGCGTCTTGCCCATTGGCGGCGGACGGTCGCGGAACACTACGCGGCCATGCGTGCCGCAACGGATCGGGATCCAGCGAGTGCGGCGATGATGTTTCGCGCCGCGCGCGACGGTCTCTTCCGCGAACATCCGGACAGCCCGATTCCCGCCGAACGCAGGCGCGAGTGGCGGGGCACGCGCTGGTTCGACTACGATCCCGCATGGCGCTACGTGGCTTCCGTCGAGCCCGATCCCGCGCACGCCGAATTCGAATTCGATCTCGCGTCGGATGGCCGGCTGCGCTGCGCGCGCATCGGCCGCGCGCATTTCGCGAAGGATGGAGCGATGTGGTCGCTCGCGCTCTATTGGCTCGAAGGTTACGGCGGCGGCGTGTGGCTGCCGTTTCTGGACGCGACCAGCGGCACCGAGACGTACGGCGGCGGGCGCTACCTCTACGACACGATCAAGGGCGCGGACCTTGGGGTGGGCGCAACGTCGATCGTGCTCGACTTCAACTTCGCCTACAACCCGTCGTGCGCGTACGACGAGCGGTGGTCATGTCCGCTGTCGCCGCCGGAAAACCGGCTGCCGTTCGCGGTGAATGCGGGCGAGCGGATGCCTTAGTCCGCCTTCGCCGCGGTTTATTGATCGACGATGCGGCCGAAGAACGGGTACTGCGGATCGCTGTAACCTGGCGTCGACGGGTGCCCGGGCGGCACGAGCGAATCGACGAGCGCTTCGTCCTCCGCGTGCCACGGCGTGCCGATTGCAGCGACATACTCCTGCCACTGGGCGAGCGTGCGGGGTCCTGCGATCACGGTCGAGACGATCTGGTTCGCCCACAGCCACGCAAGCGCGAACTGGACCGCTGTGCGCCCCGTTTTTTTCGCGTGCGCTTCGATCTTTTCCGCGATCGCCAATGATTCAGCGCGGAACTCCGCTTCCAGTATCCGCTGGTCCTTGACGCCGACGCGCGAGTCCGCGGGCGCATTTCCGCCGCGATACTTGCCGGTGAGCACGCCGCGCGCGATCGGCGAATACGGCGCGACGCCGAGGCCGTAGTAGTCGCAGGCGGGCAGGATCTCGACTTCCGGCATCCGGGTCAGCAGGTTGTAATAGGGCTGGCACACCACCGGTCGCGGCACGCCTTGTGCCTCGCACTCGGCGACGACTTCGGCGATCCGCCACCCGCGGTAATTCGACACGCCGAAATAGCGCACCTTGCCGCCGCGGATCAGGTCGCCCATCGCGCCGACCGTCTCCGCGAGCGGAGTATCCGGGTCGTCCCGGTGCAGGTAGTAGATGTCGATGCAGTCCGTGCCGAGGCGCGCGAGGCTGTCGTCGCACGCGAGCTGGATCCACCGCCGCGACAGGCCGCCGTCGTGCGGCTTTTTCGTCAACACGTTGGCGACCTTGGTCGCAAGGATCCAGTTCCGACGCTTCGCCTTGATCGCGGCGCCGACGATGCGCTCCGATGCGCCCTTGCTGTAGGCGTCGGCCGTGTCGATGAAATTGACGCCGGCGTCGAACGCCGCGTCGACGATCCGCTGCGCTTCGGCGGCATCGGTGCGGTCGCCGAACGTCATCGTGCCGAGGCACACCGCCGAGACGTCGAGCCCGCTGTCGCCGAGGCGGCGAAATTCCATGGTCATGAGTTGTCCTTCAAGCCTGCGAACGTCGCTGCAGGCGCTCCATGTTCGGCACCGGCAGCGCGCGCCGCAGCACGGTCTCGCCGAGCCAGTCCGCCGCGCGACGCGCGCGTTCGGCGACGGCTTCCGGCGGCATCTGCAAGTAGTCGTCGTTGTAGACATCGAAACTGTAATCGCCGTAGTAACCGATGGCGTCGAGGCGCGTGACGAGACTCGCGAGCGCGTCGCTGTGCGCGCCCTCGCCCGGGAACACACGAAAATGGCGGGCCGTCGCCGCCTGTTCCTCGGTCGTCCGGATCTCCTGCCACATGTAGTCGGAGAGCTGGACCAGGAAGATCTGCTCGGGGTCGAGGCCCTCGACGTCCTCCGGCGGCATGCCGGCCGCGATCACGTCGAACGCATCGATGGCGATTCCGAGGTTCGGGCAGTTGGCGCGAACGACGACGTCGCCGGCCGCGGCGAAGTCCTTCACCGTGCGGCTCCACGACAAGCCCTTGAAGGCGATCCTGATGCCAAGGGGCACCGCGAGGACCGCGAGCTTGCGCAGGTCGCGGACGACGGCGTCGATGTCGGCGTCGGCGTGCGCGGAGGTCGATGCTTCCACGAGCAGCAGGCGGGAGCCGATCGCGGCGCAGATTTCCAGCATCGATTTCGCGACGTCGAGCTTGTATGCGTGCAGCTGCCCGGCGAGGCCCTCGAAATCGCGGAGCGCCTCGAGCCCGGTCACCCCGAGGCCGCTGTCGCGCACCGCGCGAACGCCGGCAGCGGCGCCTCCGGCGTGGCCCGCGATGTCGGCGGCGGAGATCATTACCTGCGCGAACCCGACCCCGCGCGCGGCGGCCAGCTTTGATTCGAGCGACCCCGCGAGGGACGCGGTGTCGATGCCGATGTCGCTGAAGTTCATCGCGGCGCCGCCGGATCGGCGTGCACGAGCTCGAACATCACGCTGCCGAGCACGGCCTTCGTGAGCGCGCCGCGTTCGCTTGCGTGTACCTTTTCGGACGTCACGAATTCGATGCCGCGCTTGCCGAGCTCGGCGACCGCACCCATGACGTCCGGCGTGCCGAGCCCGACGCGTTGCAGGTGCTCCTCCGCCGGCGCGAAGCGGGCGGTGTCGTCGGGCTCGATCAGCTGGAGAAAGAACGTGCGGCACGGACTCTGCAGCAGGAGCCCCGTCGGCATGATGCCGAAACGCACGCTGTCAGGCAGCGGCGTGAAGCCGAAGATCTGGGCGTAGAACTCGATCCAGTCCGCGGTGCGCTCGGCGCCGATGTACTGGACGATGCCGAAGAAATTCATGCCGGCGATCGCCGGCGGATGCGGGTCGACGGTCGGAATGGCGCGGAAATCGATGTCGTAGATCGAAAAGTCGTCGTACCGGTCGACGAAGTAGATGAGGCTCTCGCCCACACCGTGGATCGCCGGAATGTTGAGCTCCATCGCCCGAGCGCGAACGGGAATTGCCCAGGCGCCGAGATCGAGCGCGCGCTGGAACGCGGCATCCGCGTCGTGCACGCGGATCGCGATGGCGCTGATGACGGGCCGCTCGACGGGTTGCACGGTGCGCGGGACATCGGCCGGCTGCGCGTTGACGATGATGTTCATCGAACCCTGCCGATACAGCTCGACTTCGCGCGAACGGTGCCGCGCGATCGGCCGGAAGCCCATGGTTTCGAGCACGCCGCCCATCGCCTGCGGCTTCGATGTCGCGAATTCGATGAACTCGAGGCCGTCGATGCCGAGTGGGTTGTGCGCTTCGGGAACCGCTTCGCGGTCCAGGGTGTTGGTCATCGCGAGTCCTCGTCCGTCGGTCATGCCCCGCCGCGGCGCATGGCGTGCAAGCGTCGCGTCGTCGAGATCATAGCGGATTGCCAGCGATCACGGGAGCAGCAGCGACCCCAGCTCCATCGCCGCTTCCTGCAGCGGCTGGTAGTGGCGCTCCGCCATTTCGCTCCGGGAGACGAGGCGCCCCTGCAGGATCACGTTGATGCCGGCGACGTAATGCCCACCCGCGTCGCGGACCGGCACCGCGAGCGTGCACAGGCGCGGCTCCATCAACTGGCTGGCGAACGCATATCCGGATTCGCGCACCGCGCGCAGCAACGCGCGGAGCTTATCCGAAGAATTTGGCGTGTACTCGGTGTAGGGATGGAACCGCGCCCGCGCCAGGTAGCCGGCGAGCTCGCTTTCCGGCAAATGGGCGAGCATCACGTGCCCGATGGACGTGCAGTACGCCGGCAGGCGGCGTCCGACGTTGAGCGAAGGCGACATGATTCGCGACGATGTCGAGCGCGCGATGTACACGATCTCGTCGCCGTCGAGGGTCGCGAGCGAGCACGCTTCGCGCAGCGATTCCCCCAGGCGATCGAGGATCGGCTGCGCGAGAACGGCGATCGGCGACGCGGACAGGTAGGCGTGGCTGAACGACAGCACGCGCGGGCGCAGGTAGAAGCGGCGCGATTCGTCCGCCGCGACAAAGCCGAGCTTCGCAAGCGTATGCAGGCTTCGGCGCGCGGCGGCACGCGGAATCCCGGTACGATGGCTCACCTGCGCAATCGACATGCGGCGGCGCTTGTCGGAAAGCGCGAGCAAAACGGCGAGGCCGCGCGCGAGCGCGGTGACGAAATCCGGGTCGTCGCCGAATTGCGCGATCGTGTCGGCGGCAAGTGAGTCGGGAGCGGTGAACGACGGCGGGGCGGGCGCGAGCGGCTGCTGCTCGACGTCGATCTGTTCCACTTCGCGCAGTGCTGAGCTGCGTTTGACCATGCCTGCCTCCCGCAATGCAACCGCAAAACCACCCCGGACGAAACGCCGGGCGCCACGCGCCCCGATCGACAAATTGCGGTCACGCAGACGACAGCTTACCGTAATATCTGGGCGGAAGGCGAATATTGTGGGCGCTAGTCGCACATATCGTCGCTATACGCCCTTGACCCCCTTTGGTGCGAGGCCCTATCGTTACGCCGAATTCGATCGGTCGATAAGCTGGCGGACCGCGCGAACCCAACACGACGAGGACATGAGATGGCCACGCCCGAAATGAAGAAGGGCATCACCGAGGAACAGCAACAGGAGCTGGACGACGTGTTCGCGCGCGCGAGGAAGGCGCTCGCCATCATCGAGACGTACGACCAGGCACGCGTCGACCGCCTGTGCCAGGCCGTCGCATGGGCGGTCGCGAACAAGCAGACCTTCGCGCGGCTCGTCGACATGGGCATCAAGGAGTCAAGCCTCGGCGACGCCGTAAGCCGCATGGGCAAGCGGATGAAGATCCGCGGCGTCCTGCGCGATGCGCTGCGCCAGAAGAGTGTGGGCATCATCGAGGAGTTGCCGGAAAAGGGCATCGTCAAGTACGCGAAGCCCGCGGGCATCATCGCCTGCATCGTTCCGACGACCAACCCGGATCTGACCCCCGCGGGCAACGCCATCTACGGGATCAAGGCGCGCGACGTCGTGATCTTCTCGCCGCACCCGCGCTCGAAGAAGACGTCGTTCGAAACCGTCCGCCTGATGCGCGCAGCGCTCGAGCGCGAAGGCGCGCCGGCCGACATCCTGCAGTGCCTGACGCGGGTCAACATCCCGATGTCGCAGGCGCTGATGGCGCGCGCGGACCTCATCGTCGCGACCGGCGGCCAGCCGATGGTGCGCGCCGCGTACAGCTCGGGCACGCCCGCGTATGGCGTCGGGGCCGGCAATTCGACGATGATCATCGACGAGACGGCGAACATTGAGGAAGCTGCACGCAACACCCGGCTTTCGAAGACCTCCGACTTCGGCTCGGGCTGTTCGGCCGATGGCAATCTCATCATCGAAGCGTCGATCTTCGACCCGCTGCTCGCACAGCTGCAGCTCGAGGGCGGCTATCTTGCATCGCCGCAGGAGAAGGAACGGTTGCGCAAGGCGATGTGGGACGACGAGCGTCACCGCACGGTCGAGACCGTGGCCATTGCCCCGCAGCAACTCGCGAAGAGCGCCGGATTCATCATTCCGGCCGACCGCAAGTTCATCATCGTGCACGGCGACGGCATCGGCAAGGAGCATCATTTCTCGAGCGAGAAGCTCACCACACTTCTGGCTGTCTACAAGTACACGGGCTTCGATCAGGCGCTCGACATGATGCGCGCCATCTACGAGGTGGGCGGCAAGGGCCACTCCTGCGGGATCTATTCGTTCGACCAGGAGCACATCCATCGCCTCGCGCTGGCGGCGCCGGTGTCCCGGATCATGGTGCGCCAGCCGCAATCGAAGGCAAATGCTGGTGCGTTCAACAACGGCATGCCGATGACCTCGAGCCTCGGGTGCGGCACGTGGGGCGGCAACATCATTTCCGAAAACGTTCACCTGAAACACTACATGAACACGACGTGGGTGTCGGTGCCGATCAAGGAAGACAAGCCGTCCGACGAGGAGCTGTTCGGATCGTTCTACGACCCGGCGCTCGAGGCGGAAGTGGAAACCATCACGACCTGAACGCGGCGCGAGCGTCGATTGGAGGAGCGGCAAATGAAGGATTCGGTGGCGAACCTGCTGGTCAAGTACCTCGAAGCGCGCGGCGTCGAGCATGTCTTCGGCCTTTGCGGTCACACTAACATCGCCGTGCTCGCGGCGCTGTCGAAGAGCACGAAGGTCAAATTCGTGAACACGCGGCACGAGCAGATCGCCGCGCACATGGCCGACGGCTACGCGCGGGCGAAAAAGCAAACCTCCGTCGTGCTGTCGCACCTCGGGCCCGGACTCACCAACGCGGCAACCGGCGTGGCCAATGCCGCGCTCGACTCCGTGCCGATGGTGGTGATCGCCGGCGACATCCCGAGCCACTACTACGGCAAGCATCCGC
>JBDTLY010000118.1:0-8584 GCA_039934535.1 Casimicrobiaceae bacterium
TCGAGGCGCGGCTGTGGAACGACGTGTTCGTGCTGGCGCAAGACGAGCTCGGCGTGCCGCGGGGGACCATCAAGGCGACCGTCCTGATCGAGACGCTGCTGGCGGCGTTCGAGATGGACGAGATCCTCTACGAACTGCGCGAGCATTCGGCGGGCCTCAACTGCGGCCGGTGGGACTACATCTTCTCCTGCATCAAGAAATTCCGTAACCAGCACGATTTCTGCCTCGCCGACCGCGCACTGGTGACGATGACGGCGCACTTCATGAAGAGCTATGCCGAGCTCCTGATCAAGACGTGCCATCGCCGCAACATCCACGCGATGGGCGGCATGGCCGCGCAGATTCCGATCAAGAACGACGAGCCGGCCAACGCCCTGGCGTTTGCCAAGGTGAAGGCAGACAAGGAGCGCGAGGCGACCTACGGCCATGACGGCACTTGGGTCGCGCATCCGGGCCTCGTGCCGGTGGCCAAGGAAGTCTTCGACCGGCTGATGCCGGCGCCGAACCAGATCGCGACGAAAAAGCGCGAGGACGTGAGCGTCACCGCCGCCGACCTTCTCCATTGGGAACCCGAATCGCCGATCACCGAGAAGGGCCTGCGCCTCAACATCAATGTCGCGATCCAATACATCGGTGCGTGGCTTGCCGGGCAGGGCGCCGTGCCGATCTTCAACCTGATGGAAGACGCGGCGACGGCGGAAATCTCGCGCTCGCAGGTGTGGCAATGGATCCGCTCGCCGAAGGGCGTGCTGGACGACGGCCGGAAGGTGACCAAGGCGATGGTCGCCGCGATGATTCCGGAAGAGATGACGAAGATACGTGACCTGCTCGGGCCCGCGTTCGGCGCGGGGCGATACGACGATGCGGCGAAAATCTTCGCCGACCTCGTCGACAACGACACGTTCGTCGATTTCCTGACGCTGCCGGCCTACGACTTGATCAGCTGATGCTCCGATCAGGCAATGGTGCACGCGTCGTCGAATGACAGGCGAGGCGCGCGCGGACGCAACTTCGACGGATCGCCGTAGCCCAGGTTGCAGAGGAAATTGGAGCGGAACGTGGTGCCGGCGAAGAATTCGGCGTCCACCGTTGCGTTGTCGAATCCCGACATCGGACCGCAATCGAGGCCGAGCGCGCGCGCGGCGATGATCATATAGGCCCCCTGCAGCGAGCCGTTGCGCAGCGCCGTGGTGCGGAGGCTTTCCGGCGGCTCGTCGGCGAACCAGCCGCGCGCATTCGGGTTGGTCGAGAGCTTGCCCAACTGCTCGTAGAACGCGAGGTCGTAGGCGACGATTGCCGTCGCCGGCGCGGCCATTGTCTGCGCGACGTTGCCCGCGTCGAGCGCCGGACGCAGGCGCGCCTTCGCCTCGGCGCTTTTGACGAAAACGAAACGTGCCGGGCAGCTGTTCCCCGTCGTCGGACCCCACTTCATCAATTCATAGATCTCGCGCAGCGTCGCATCCTCGACGGGGCGGCCATCCCACGCGCGATAGGTGCGCGCCGTGCGGAAGACGAGGTCGAGCGCGGTCGGATCGAGCATGGCGGTCGCGATCAGGGCAAGAGTGATCGGTGCGGAACGTCATCGTACGCCGTGGGGACCGGCGATGCATTAGCGCAAGTTATGACTTGGATTGGCACAATGAATTGGACGTATCGATGACCCGGCGCGCAGAATCGCGTTGTCGCAATGTTCACTCGAGGAGAGGCACGATGAAGGATCTCAAGGGCACGAAGACGCATGACAACCTCAAGGCCGCGTTCGCGGGCGAATCGCAAGCCAATCGCCGCTACCTTTATTTCGCCAACAAGGCGGACGTCGAGGGCCAGAACGACGTCGCCGCGGTATTCCGCTCCACGGCCGAAGGCGAAACGGGCCATGCGCACGGCCATCTCGATTACCTCGCGCAAGTCGGCGACCCGGCGACGGACCTGCCGATCGGCCCGTCGCGCTCCAATCTCAAGGCCGCGATTGCTGGCGAGACGCACGAATACACAGACATGTACCCCGGCATGGCCAAATCGGCGCGCGGCGAAGGCTTCGACGAGATCGCCGACTGGTTCGAGACGCTGGCGAAGGCCGAGCGCTCGCACGCCAATCGCTTCCAGAAGGCGCTGGATTCCCTCGCCGACTGAAATGCCTGTCTGCGCACGAGGCGGCGCTACCGGCGGCGCCTCGTCTTTGCGCGCCCGATCACCATGACCTCCCGCGAAGGCAGCCTCGACGCCCCGACCCGCCACCCGGTCGCGTGGCGCGAACCGGAGTTCCACGACGAGGCGTCGCTGCACGAGGAGATGGAGCGCGTCTTCGACATCTGCCATACATGCCGCCGCTGCGTGAGCCTGTGCCAGGCGTTCCCGACGCTGTTCGACCTCGTCGACGAAAGCAAGACGATGGAGGTCGACGGCGTTGCCAAGTCCGATTACGTCAAGGTCGTCGACCAGTGCTACCTGTGCGACGTCTGCTACATGACGAAATGCCCGTACGTGCCACCGCATCCGTGGAACGTGGATTTTCCGCACCTGATGCTGCGCGCAAAGGCGGTCAAGTTCGGCAAGGGCGAGACCACGTTCCGCGACCGGCTGCTGACCAGAACCGATCGTGTCGGCCGCCTGGCGACGATTCCCGTCGTCGTGCGCATGGTCAACAAGGCGAACGCGATGCCCCTCGCCCGCAAGGCGATGGAAAAGGTGCTCGGCGTGGCCGCCGCAGCGGCATTGCCGCCCTATGCATCGCCGACGTTTCGCGACTCGGCCGTATCGTCGGTCGCCTGGCCCGTCCGCGACGGGCAGCGCACGCCGGGCAAGGTTGCGATCTTCTCGACCTGCTACATCAACTACAACGAGCCCGGGATCGGCCTCGACCTCTTGCAGGTGCTCGCGCACAACGAGATTCGGTACACCGTCGTCGAGAAAGAGGCGTGCTGCGGCATGCCGAAGCTCGAGCTCGGCGACTTCGCGAGCGTTGAAAAACTGAAGAACCTCAACATCCCGGTGCTGGCGGAATACGCGAAGAATGGCTTCGCGATCATGACGGCGGTGCCGTCGTGCACGCTGATGTTCAAGCTGGAGCTGCCGCTCATATTTCCAGAGGACCCCGACGTCAGGGCCGTCGCGGCAGCCATGGTCGACCCGTTCGAATATTTCGTGCTGCGCGATCGCGACGGATTGCTGAAGAAGGAGTTTCCGCGATCCCTCGGCAAGGTGTCGTATCACATTCCCTGTCATTCGCGCGTGCAGAACGTCGGCCAGAAGACGCGCGAAGTGCTGGAATGGGTGCCTGGTACGCAACTGACCACGGTCGAGCGCTGCGCCGGCCACGACGGCACATACGGCGTGAAATCCGAGTTTTACGTGGCGTCGATGAAGATCGGCAAGCCGGTGTTCCGGCAGATGGGCGACGCGGATCCCGACTACGTCAGTTCGGATTGCCCGATTGCCGGGCGCAGGATCATGCAGGGCATCGACGAATCCGGTGCGCCGCACCATGCCAAAAAGGAACATCCGCTGACGCTGCTGCGGATTGCCTACGGACTCTGAGGCGCAAACGATGCCCGCCATTTCTCGCGATTCCCTGTTGACCCTCGAGGCCTATGCGAAGGAGCGCCCCGCGTTCCGCGCGCGCGTGCTTGCGCACAAGAAGGCGCGCACCGTGCACCTGGGCGAGCATGTCACGCTGCTGTTCGAAGATGAGCTGACCATCCGCTATCAGGTCCAGGAGATGCTGCGGATCGAGAAGACCTTCGAGGAGTCCGGCATTCGCGACGAGCTCGCGGCCTACAGTGCCCTCGTGCCGGACGGCACGAATCTCAAGGCGACGATGCTGATCGAATACGAGGACGTCGGCGAGCGCCAGGCGGCCCTTGCGAAGCTGCGCGGTGTCGAACGGCGGACGTGGGCCGGCGTCGACGGCTTCGACCGGGTCTTCGCGATCGCCGACGAGGATCTCGAGCGCGAGAACGACGAAAAGACCTCGGCAGTGCACTTCCTGCGCTTCGAATTCGACGGCCCGATGATCGCCGCGCTGAAGCGGGGGTCCGCGCTCGGCTTCGGGATCGACCATCCCGCGTACACGGTGGCGGTCCCGGCGGTGCCGGACGCGACGCGCGCGGCGCTCGTCGCCGATCTCGTCCTCCGCTAGGTGGGCCGCTTCAAGCGGTATCGGTAGTCGTACGACGGCGCGCCGCGCAGCGTCGTGACGATGTGGCGGGTGCGGCGCGTGAAGCCCAGCGCCTCGACGAGGCAGCGCGACGGCACGTTCCTGAAATCGGAGTCGGCGCGTACTTCGGCGGCGTCGTAGGCGCGAAAAAGATGGTCGATCACCGCCGTGCATCCCTCGCGGGCGACGCCGCGGCGCATGAATTTGGTGAAGACGTAGTAGGCGAGAAACACGATCCGGTCGGGGCGCACAGTCGCCTCGATCAGGCCCGCATAGGCGCCGGCCTCGTTGAAGCGGATGGCCCAGTTGAGCCAGAGCGCGCCGCCCGGCGCATACGGCTCGGCGATCCGCGCGAAGCGGCCGCGGAGGTCGTCCTCGTCCTTCGGCGGCTCCGCATTGACCCACAGGTATAGCGCGGGATCGGCGAAGCCTTCGTACATCGCGTCGGCGTGCTCCGGCGTAAGCGGCTCCAGCGACAGCCTGCGCGACGAAAGCGTACCGCCCACGTAGAGCAGCGGGGCTCTCATCACGTGACGCGCAAGGTCACGACCGGCAGCGAGGTGAGGCGCTCGGGCAGCAAGGCCGGGCGTCAGTCGCGGAAGTTGTCGTATTGCAGCGGGAAGTCGGTGATCGACTTCTTAACGAGCGCGATCGCCGCCTGCAGGTCGTCGCGCTTCGCGCCGGAAATGCGCACGGCATCGCCCTGGATGCTCGCCTGTACTTTCATCTTGCTTTCCTTGACCAGCTTCACGATCTTCTTCGCGAGCTCCTGCTCGACGCCGACCCGGATCGTCACCACCTGCTTCACCTTGTTGCCGGAGATCTTCTCGTTGTCGCCGTACTTGAGCGCGCGGATGTCCACGCCCCGTTTGGTGAGCTTGGCCACGACGATGTCGATCACCTGCCGCATCTTGAAATCGTCGTCGGCGAACAGCGTGAGCGTCTTGTCGGCGAGCTCGGCCCGGGCATCCGAGCCCTTGAAGTCGAAGCGCGTCGAAAGTTCCTTGTTCGCCTGGTCGAGGGCGTTGCGGACTTCAACCGTGTTGACTTCGGAAATAATGTCGAACGAGGGCATGGCATGGGCTTCGAAAGATGGGGACTCAGGCGCCAATTCTAACCGAGTTCGTCGATCGACCTGGGCCAGCTTGCCTTCAGCAGTCGCGACAGCGAGCGGTCCGCGAGGAGCTTGCCGCCGGTCTGGCAACGAGCGCAGTAGTTGCACTCGTTCTCGGCATAGACGATCCGTTGCACCGGTGCGTCGCAGACGGGGCAGGGCTTGCCGTACTTGCCGTGCACCGCCATCTCCGGCCGGAACGCGGTGACGTTCTCCGGAAACGCCCCTGCAAGCTCGCGCCGCAGGCGCTCGGTCCATTCGGACAGCACGTCGCGTGTCGCGTCGTGCAGCCGCGTGATGTCGTCGGCCGTGACCTTCTGCGTGAGCGCGAGAGGCGAGAGCTGCGCACGGTGCAGGATTTCGTCGGAATACGCGTTGCCGATGCCGCTGAAAAGCCGCGGATCGGTCAGCGCGCGTTTCAATGTGTGATTTTCGAGCGTCAGCCGCGTGGCGAATGCATTGCGATCCGCGTTGAGCACCTCGAGACCGCCCGGGTCCAAGGCGGCAAGCGCGGCGTCGCCCTGGACGAGATGCAGTGACGCACGGCGCTTCGTGCCCGCCTCGGTGAACGCGAGCAGCCCGGACGGGAACGCGAGCCTGGCAAGGGTGATGCGCTTCGGCGGGTTTCCACCCATGTCAAGCCAGCGCAGCCGGCCCGCGATCATGAGATGGAATACGAGGAACAGGTCGCCGTCGAGGACGAGGATGATGCGCTTGCCCATGCGGCGCACGTCGAGCACACGCTTGCCTTCGGCCGCAGCAATCGGCGGAACGGCGGTGCGCAGCACGAACGGATTGTCGATGCGGACCTGCGTGAGCGGCGCTCCGATGACGCGTGCCGCGAGCGCGTCACGGTAGAGCGCGATGTCGGGCAGTTCCGGCATCGCCTTCCCGCCCTCAGCCCTCGAAGCCGGCTTTCTCGTGCGAGCCGTCGCAAAACGGCTTCGTCCGCGACTGCCCGCAGCGGCAGAGCCACGTTTCCTCGCTCGTGCTCGTGCGGCCATCGGCGCCCTGGACTGTCAGGGGACCCGCGCACTCGAGTGGGCCATTGGGGGTCGGCGTGATCGTGACCCTGCCGCGCGAAGGCGTTCCGGGCGGCGCATCGTCTGGGAGCAGTCCTGGATCCTGAAACCCGATCTTCGTGTGCGTTCCGTCGCAGAAGGGCTTGTCGCCGGATTTTCCGCACCGGCACAGCGAAGCGCTCGCCTTCGCGCCAGCTGCCGTTCTCGCGCCGACGACCATGAAGTCGCCGGTGACGATGTTCGGCCCGTTCGGCCGGACCCTGAGCACGGTCTCCGTCATCGTCGCGCTTCCGGTAAGGGCGTGGTCATTTTGGGTGTCGCGCATCGGCGATATGCAGTGGCGAACCGGGCGTCGATTAGAATAACCGATTTGCGGCCTCCTACTCGAAGACGCGCTCATGTCATACATCCTGCAGGACCTTCCCGTGGGCCAGAAGGTGGGCATCGCCTTCTCGGGCGGCCTCGACACGAGCGCCGCGCTGCACTGGATGCGCGCAAGGGGCGCCATTCCCTACGCCTACACCGCGAATCTCGGCCAGCCGGACGAGCCCGACTACGACGACATTCCGCGGCGCGCGCTTTCGTACGGCGCGGAATCGGCGCGCCTCGTCGATTGCCGCGCCGCGCTCGTCGCCGAAGGCATCGCCGCGCTGCAGGCGGGCGCGTTTCACATCTCGACCGGCGGACTCACCTACTTCAACACGACGCCGATCGGCCGCGCGGTCACCGGGACGATGCTCGTGGTCGCGATGCGCGAGGACGACGTCAACATCTGGGGCGACGGCAGCACCTACAAAGGCAACGACATCGAGCGGTTCTACCGCTACGGGCTGCTCGCCAATCCCGGACTGCGCATCTACAAGCCGTGGCTCGACCCGGCATTCATCGAAGCGTTCGGCGGCCGCAAGGAGATGTCCGAATACCTGAACCGCGCCGGGTTCGGCTACAAGATGAGCGTGGAGAAGGCGTATTCGACCGACTCGAACATGCTCGGCGCGACGCACGAGGCGAAGGACCTCGAGTTCCTGGACAAGGGAATGAAGATCGTCCAGCCGATCATGGGCGCCGCATTCTGGCGCGAGGACGTCGCGATCAAGCCCGAGACCGTCGCCGTGCGCTTCGAGGAAGGCCGGCCGGCCGCGCTCAACGGCGCGACGTTCGAGGACAGCGTCGCGCTGCTGCTGGAAGCCAACGCCATCGGCGGGCGGCACGGCCTTGGCATGAGCGACCAGATCGAGAACCGGATCATCGAGGCGAAAAGCCGCGGCGTCTACGAAGCGCCGGGAATGGCGCTGCTGCACATCGCGTACGAGCGCCTCGTCACCGGCATCCACAACGAGGACACGATCGAGCAGTACCGCGACAACGGCCGCCGGCTCGGGCGCCTGCTCTATCAGGGGCGCTGGTTCGATCCGCAGGCGATGATGTTGCGCGAGACGGCACAGCGCTGGGTTGCGCGGGCGATCACCGGCGAGGTGACGCTGGAGCTGCGGCGCGGCAACGACTATTCGCTGTTGGACACCACCAGCGCGAACCTCACGTACAAGCC
Source organism: Casimicrobiaceae bacterium (assembly GCA_039934535.1). Classification (GTDB taxonomy): domain Bacteria; phylum Pseudomonadota; class Gammaproteobacteria; order Burkholderiales; family Casimicrobiaceae; genus CAIWHR01. The sequence continues at coordinate 7,842 of JBDTLY010000118.1, forward strand.
CGAGCGGCTCACGATGGAGAAGGGCGCCTCGTCGTTCTCGCCGCAGGACCGCATCGGCCAGCTCACGATGCGCAACCTCGACATCGCCGACACGCGAGACAAGCTCGTGACCTACATGAAGGCCGGGCTGTTGCGTCCGTCGGAGGACTCGCCGCTGGCGCGGCTTTCCGACGGCGATGCGAAGTCGAAAGAAAACTAGGGTCAGACTCGAATTTCCATCCGATCAGGTTCTTCGCGCCGGCACTTGGCGGAAATTCGAGTCTGACCCTAGTTTTTCTAATCGATCTTCAGCCCCAGCCTTTTGATCACCGGCGCCCAGGTATCGCTCTCGCGGCGGATCAGGTTGGCGAGATCTTCCGGCGTGCCGCCGATCAGGTCGAAGCCCTGGGCGTTCATTTTCGTGACGACGTCGGGCTGCTTCAGAATCGCATTGACCTCGGTGTTGAGTTTCGCGATGACGGGCTTCGGCGTGCCGGCGGGCACCAGAATGCCGTTCCAGGCGAGCGCTTCGAAGCCGGGGTAGCCCGACTCGGCGATCGCCGGCAGGTCCGGCAGCAGCGGGAATCTTTTCGCGGTCGTCACCGCGATCGCGCGCAGCTTGCCGGCCTGCACCTGCGGCTGCAGCGGCTGCATCACCGCGAACATCATCTGCGTCTCGTTCTGGATCGTCGCGGTGACCGCGGGCGGTGAGCCGTTGAACGGCACGTGGAGCGCATCGAAGCCAGCCACCGATTTCAGGAGCT
>JBDTLY010000119.1:0-8562 GCA_039934535.1 Casimicrobiaceae bacterium
GCGACATCGTCGTCACTTCGGTGTCCCGCCGCGAGCAGTCGCTCGCCGACGCCCCGGCGTCGGTCTACGTGATCACCAACGAGGACATCAGGCGCTTCGGCGTGACGAGCCTGCCGGAGGCGCTGCGTCTCGCCCCCAATCTGCAGGTGGCGCGTGCCGACACCAACCAATACGCGATATCGGCGCGGGGCTTCGACAACGTCCTCGCGAACAAGCTTCTTGTGATGATCGACGGCCGCACGGTTTACACACCGCTTTTCTCGGGCACGTTCTGGGAAGCTCAGGACGTGATGCTCGAGGACATCGATCGCATCGAGGTCATCAGCGGCCCGGGCGCGACCTTATGGGGCGCCAATGCCGTCAACGGGATCATCAACATCATCACCCAGTCCGCCCGCGACACGCAGGGCGTGCTGCTCGCGGGCGGCGCCGGCAATCGCGAAGCGGGCGGCGATGCCCGCTACGGCGGCGCGCTCGACAACGACGGTTACTACCGCGTCTACGGCAAGACGATCCATCGGAATGCGAGCGAATTCCCCAACGGAAATACCGTGCATGACGCGTCGACGCGCACCCAGGGCGGATTCCGCGCGGACTGGGACACGCCGGCGCAAATCGTCACGCTGCAGGGAGACGCCTACACCGGCGACATCGACCAGCTGCCTGCGGCACGCTCGATCGCCGGGGCGAATGTGCTGGCGAGCTGGAGCCACCGGGCGAGCGATGGCGCGCTTGCCCGAGTGCAGGCGTATTACGACTACACGTATCGCGAGCATCCGGGGTCGTTCAAAGAGACGCTCGATACGGTCGACATAGAGGCGCAATACGCCTTGCGCTGGAGCGGCATTCATGAAATCGTATTGGGCGGCGGCTACCGCCATGCCCGGGACGAGGTGACGAACTCGGCGGCACAGGCCCTGCTGCCGCCCGCTCGCAGCCTCCATTGGGCCAACGTCTTTGCGCAGGACCAGATATCGCTGCGCGACGACTTCGACGTGATCGTCGGCGCCAAGGTCGAGACGAATATCTACACCGGCGCCGAATTTCTGCCGAACGTGCGCGCGGCATGGCGCCCGGCGGCCGGTCAGATGCTCTGGGCGTCGGCGTCGAGGGCCGTACGTTCTCCCGCGCGCATCGACCGCGACCTGTACATTCCCGGCAAGCCGCCGTATTTCGTCGCCGGCAACGACAGCTTCGCATCGGAAACGGCCAACGTGTACGAGCTCGGTTACCGGGCGCAAGTCGGCGCGAACGCTTCGTTCACGGTGACGGCGTTCGCCTCGGAATTCGACCGGCTGCGCAGCGTGCAGCCGCAGCCGGGCGGCGCCGTGTTCGCCAACGGCATTGAAGGCACGAATACCGGTGTCGAGGCATGGGGAACGTGGCGGGTGCTCCCCAACTGGCAACTCTTCGGCGGCGTCACCGCACTGCGGGAGCGCCTGCACGTCAAGCCGGGCAGCATCGATCTGGGCGGGCTGCCCGCATTGGGCAATGATCCTTCGGTGCAATGGAATCTCCGCTCCGCGTGGGACGTGACGCCGGAGGTCGGAATCAACGTGATGGCGCGACGCATCGCGGCGCTTCCAAACCCCGCGGTGCCGGCCTACACGGCGGTGGACGCGCGGCTCGTCTGGCGACCGTCGCGCGAGCTCGAATTTTCGGTGTCCGCGCAAAATCTGTTCGATCCGCGGCACGCCGAATGGGGTGCGGCCAGCAATCGCGCGGAAATCCAGCGCGGGTATTTCATCGCCTTCCTGTGGTCCCCGTGACGCGGCGCCGCCACGGCGGGACTCCGCCGCCTCGATGATCGCCTGGCTCGGAGCGGCCGCCGCCACCATTGCGCGCGTCGCGGGCGTATGCGCGCTGGCGTTTGCAAGCGGCGCGATGGCGGCGGACGTCGATCGCGGCCTGGAGCGCGCCGTCAAGGCGGCCTACCTGTACAAGTTCCTGAACTATGTCGACTGGCCCGATTCGGCCTTCGCGGATGCGCGTGCGCCCTACGTGATCGGCATTTACGGCGCCGACGACATTGCCCAGGAACTGACCAAGCTCGCGACCGCGCGCCCCCCCGCGGACCGCCCCGTCCAGGTGCGAAGGCTCGCCCGCGGTGAATCGCTTGACGGACTGCATGTGCTCTTCCTCGGCGCCGGTGCGGGCAATCTCGCTGCAATGCTCGCGCAATCGGCGCAGCAGCGGTCGCTGCTCGTGGTGACGGAGAGCGACCGCGCGCCGGCGGCGGGGGCCGCGATCAACCTGGTGGTCGCCGACGGCAGGGTGAGGTTCGACGCCTTCCTCGACCCGGCGGAACGGGCGGGCATCCACCTCAGCTCCCGTCTCCTCGCCGTGGCGCGGAACGTGCGCAGCGGAGCCGAATGATGACGCTGTGGCCGGAATCGCTGCGGGGACGCGCCATCGCGGTGGTGCTCGTGACAACGCTCGTCGCTCTCGTTGTCGCGACCACGTCGCTGGCGATCTACGATGCCCATGCGTACCGGCAATCGCTCACCAACGACCTCGTCACGCAAGCGGAGATCCTCGGCCGGGTGAATGCGCCGGCGATCGCCTTCGACGATCCGAAGTCGGCACGCGAAAACCTGGCGGTGATGCGCGCGCGCCCTGGCATCCTGTCCGCGGACGTTTACAAGCCCGATGGCAGGCTGTTTGCGAGCTACGATCCCTCCGGTGCCGCCGCGCCGCCGATCCTCGACGCGTCGACGGCGGGGGGCGTGCGCATCGACGGCGACGATATCTGGCTCGTGCACCCCGTCGTCGAAAAGGGCGAGCCCGTGGGCACGGTGCTGCTCCACGCACGCTATGAGCTGCACGACCGTCTTGCGAGCTATCTCGCGATCCTCATCGCCGTCATGTTCGCGAGCCTGTGCGTCGCGGTTCCGGTGTCGGCGCTCCTGCAGAGGCGCATCACGAATCCGATGCTCGCGATCTCGGGCGTCGCGCGCGAGGTCATGCAGCGGCGTGATTTCTCGTTGCGCGTCGCGCGCACCGATACGCTCGAGGTGGACGTGCTGGTCGACGCCTTCAACGCGATGCTGGCCGAAGTGGGCCGGCAGACCGACGCCCTCGCCGCCTCCAACCGGACGCTGCAAAGCGAAATGGGCGTGCGGCTCCACGCGGAGGAAGCGCTGCGCGTCGCGGACCGGAACAAGGACCAGTTCCTCGCGACGCTCGCGCACGAGCTGCGCAACCCGCTGGCGCCCCTCTACAACGGCGTGTCGCTGCTGAAGCTGCCCAAGCCGGCCGCCATGGAACCGGGCCGCATCCTCGACATGATGGAGCGCCAGTTGCGCCAGTTGGTGCGGCTGATCGACGATCTCCTGGACGTTTCCCGGATCGCGACCAACAAGCTGGTGCTGCGCAAAGCGGCGATCGACGTCCGGGCGGCCATGAATGTGGCCATGGAAACCGTGAATCCATTCGTCCGGGAACGGCAGCATGCGCTCGCGGTCCACCTGCCCGCGGAACCCATCCTGATGGAAGGAGACGCGACGCGACTTTCCCAGGTCTTCGCCAATCTGCTGCACAACGCCGCCAAATTCACGGCGCCGGGCGGCCGCATTGCGGTGAACATGGCGCAGGACGAGGCCGGCTTGACGATTTCCGTTGCCGACACCGGGATCGGCATCGAGCCTGCGATGCTCACGCGGATCTTCGACCTGTTCGAACAGGCGGATCGCTCGCTCGAGCGTCCGCAAGCCGGCCTGGGCGTCGGCCTGAGCCTCGCCCGGCGGATCGTCGATCTGCACGGCGGGTCGCTCGAGGCCGTCAGTGAAGGGCCCGGGCGGGGCAGCGAATTCGTGGTGCGCCTGCCGCAGGTGGCGGCGCCCATCTCGGTGGGCGACCTCGCGCCAAAATCGCGGTCCGCTCCCCCGGCCTTGCGGCACCGCATCCTGATCGTCGACGACAATCGCGACTTCGCGGAAAGCCTGGAGATCATCCTCACGTCGCTCGGACATGACGTGCGGGTCGCCAACGACGGCATCGACGGTCTCGACGAGGCACAGAAGTTTGTGCCGGAGATCGCGTTTCTCGACATCGGGATGCCGCGGCTCAACGGCTACGAACTCGCCGCCCGGATTCGCCAAATTCGCGCCCTCGCCCGCACCGTGCTCGTCGCCGTCACCGGCTGGGGACAGGAAAGCGACCGCCGGCGTGCGCTCGATGCGGGATTCGACCGGCACCTGATGAAGCCGGTCGAACCCGCCGAGATCGTGGCGATGCTGCGCGAACTACCTTCTCGCTGAACCGAACGGGCGTCGCCCTGCGCTCACCCATTTGTCAGCGGGAGCCTACGCAACATTGCGCCGCCGCCGCTACCTGAAAGGATGCAAAGGCACGATAGTGGCATTGCCGCGCGTAACGATTTGCATGTCAGGGAGCACGGAATGGCCGGCAATCACGTAAACATTGGCAGGCGCATGGTCGGGGTCGAGGGCCTCCTGGGTCGGGAAATCGTCGACCTCGAGGGACGGTTCATCGGCGAGCTCCACGATATCGTCCTCGACGTCGAGACCGGAAGAATCGCGCACGTTTTCATCGCGTTGAACGCACCCAGGTATTCCGATCAGCGCGTGCTTGCCCCCTGGGATGCGCTGCACGTCGAAGCGGAGACGCAGCGCCTGCGCCTCAACACGCGGATCGGTGCGCAGGAACGTGGACCGCCGATGGCGAACCGGCGCTTCGCCAACGACTAGCGCGGCTCGAGGGCTTCCGCGACCACCCGGCAAAGGGTCTCGATCGAATACGGTTTGAGCAAGGCAATCGCGCCGTCCGCGATGACGGATTCAATCGCGTCGGCATCGCCGGTCACCAGCACGATCGGCACGCCGGGGCGCACTTCCCGTGCGCGGCGCGCGAACTCGATGCCGCCCATGCCCGGCATCACCACGTCGGAAATGATGAGGCCGAAATCCGGATTGTTTGCCAGCAGCCGAAGCGCGTCTTCGCCGCTGGCGGCCGGGTCAGCCCCATGCCCGATCTGGGCGAGCAGCGCGCAGAGCGTCTCGCGATTGGCGACATCGTCTTCCAGAACCAGTACCCGGGTAGTCACCGCCATGTCCCCCTGTTGTCGGCACGCTCGGACGCCCGTTCTGCGAAGGGCCTTCTCCGTGCCCTTCCGGTCGACCTTACGGACCATCTTACGCCAAGCCCCACGAGTTACTCCGGTTCGCAATCCGTGAGCAGGCGCAGAAACTCGGCCTTGGCGGCTCCGTCGAAGTGTCCTCGTCCATCGCGCAGCACGGCAATGCTCCTGGCAATCGAGGGGTCCACCGGAAAACCGATCCGCCAGTCGCCGCACCAGCGCGCCTCCGAGGGCTCGTCGAACAGGACGACGACGTCGTGGTGCCGGCGGTCTGCAGCGATGCGGGTCCACAAGCGACCCACCGCATCGCGCGGGCCTTCGATCAGCTGCGCGAAGTCGTGCCCGGTGAACGCGAGCACGCCGGTGATGTCGTCCCGCAGGTTGCGGGCACGGCACTGCGCGACGATTCTTGGAATCTGGGTAACCGGAAGATTTTCCTGCAGGCGGCTTACATAGGCGAGACGGCGATACATGAACTCTCGTCAAGGAGGCGCGCAAAGTACGCGAGGGACGTAATGTAGGACGAAAATCGTGGCCCGCCTTGCACGGGCGTTCAAAGCCGTTCGCGGGCGACCTCGAACAGCAGCTCCTTCGTGTTGCAGTGATAGTTGACCAGCGCGACGTGCATGCCGGCCCGTCCCGCGATCATCCGGTGCGACGGCGTGCGGAATCCGTGGTCGGCAAGGAGGCTTTCCGCGGCATCCGGCAGCGCATCGCGGGTCTGGGCGCCGCGAATGCCCGTCGGTCTAAGCGCTAAGGCATCCATCATGCACCTCCCGTGCGCCACTCACTGACAGAGCGTTCCCGGGGGCACGAGGAGCTGGCGCGTGATGGCCTTCGCCTGCGCGATGCCATTGACTGTGTAGGCGAATGTCCCCAGGTTGCCGTTCTGAAAAGTGAGGTCGACGGTCCCGACCGGCGAGATGGCGACGCCGGCCGGGTTGAACGGCACCGCGTAGAACGGCGGGCCTGTCGTGCGATACAACGTGCCTGTGAATTCGGTCGGCGAGATCGCTGTCGTCGTCGCTACCAGCCAGAGGGGGGCGTTGGCTTCGTCGTAGGTGAACCACGTAAGGAAAATGGCGCCCCCTTGCTGGGTGAGATTGACACCCCACCCGGACTCGATGCCGGCCGGATACGCCCACCAAAGGTCCTGATAGTTGAGGGCGCGCGCCGGATCGATCGTCATGCCGAACGCGCAGGTCGGAACGCTACCGAACACCTCCCGCGTGATCGGCTTCGACTGCGTGATGTTCTCGACTGTGTAGGTGAACGTTCCGGTGTCGGCGTCGGCAAACGAGAGCGTTCCGGTGCCCTTCGGGTAGGCGACGACCTGATCCGGGTCGAACGGCGTCGCGAAGTACGGCGGGCCGTGCGATTCGTAGAGCGTGCCGCGGTAGGTGCCATCCGGCATCTTGTTGGCGAGCATCACGAGCCAGTAGCCGCGGCCCGCGCCATTGTAGGTGAACCACGTCGCGAAAATGTCGTCGCCCTGATGGGACAGGTTCAGCCCCCAGCCGGACTCCGATCCGGGCGGCGACTTCCACCAGAGCCCGCCGTAATTGACGGATGCGGGCGGCGCGAGCGGCACGATCACGTGATCGTCGCCGCCGCCGGCAACACTCGCGATTTGCGGCAGCAGCGCCCGCGCGTTGGCATCGCCGCGCAATTCGGCGTCGAGGAAGGTGAGCGCCCAGGTGAAGATGTCGGGCGCGGACGTGACGTCGAAACCATGCTTGACGCCGGTCAGCGCCACGAGCTCGCGCGGGCCTTGCAGGCGCTGGAGACCCACCGCGATTTCCGCAATCGGTGCCGTGGTGTCCGCGGTGCCGCCGATGGCGAGGTAGGGCAACGCGACGTTGTCGAGTCCGTGCTCGTCGCGCCCGAACGCCGGAAAAACCGGATACCCGAAATAGGGCACGTACCCCACGGCGGCCTTGAGGCGAAGATCGGTCTTGATCTCCGTCCACGATAGCCCGATCGATGTCGTCAGTCCGGCGCCCGCCATCAGCAGCAGCGATTCACCGCCAAGACTCGCGCCGAAGCCGCCGATCCGGACGGGATCGATGTGGGTGCTCCATTGCGGATTCGCCAGCAGGACATCGAGCGTCGCCGACAGCGACAGCGCGCGCACCGCCTGCATGCCGAGAAAATCGCGCAAGTGCACGAGGACGTAAGCCAAGTCCGAAAAACTTTCGAGCTGGAGCGACCCGAAGCGGCCGTCGCCGTGAAACGGCGCGGCCACGATGTAGCCGTAGCTCGCGAGCAGCGCCAGCGCATCGATGTAGTCGTTCGACGTGGGGCTGCCGAGGTAGCCATGCGAGAACAGCAATAGCGGAAATTTGGTCGTGGAATCGGGCAATATGGGCGCCACCGCACCCTGCTGCATGCGCGGGATGCTCTTGCCGTTCGGCAGCGGGTAGTCCGCGCGCGGGTTGATGTTCGCGGTCGGATAGCAGACTAGGATCACGTACGGAAGGCTCTGCCCGGCGAGCGACCCGTAGACGGCGCTGTCGGCCGGGACGTTAACCGTTGCAGCAAGCGTATTGCCAGCATCCGACAGCAGGTTCGTGATGTAGCGCGGCGAGCCGTCGCCGCGAGGCACGCCTTCCCAGAAATCCTGCACATCCTCGCCGGGCGCAACGCGCGTGAAATCCTGCGCGAGGTCGCTGCACCCGACCGCGTAGGGGCCGGGAATGGGCCGCGGCGGCACGACCAGCGTCCCCCCCGCCGACGCGACGGGACATGCGGCAAGCGCTGCAAACGCGAGTGCAATGCGCATCCACTTCATCGTCGCCCCCTGGTAGTTGGCGATGCGTTGCGGCTAGATACGGCCCATCAGCAGCAATATCAGCAGGACCAGCACCACTACGCCCGCAACGCCGCTTGGGTAGTAGCCCCAACCGCGGCTGTACGGCCATGACGGCAGTGCGCCGATGAGCAAAAGCACGAGAACGATGAGCAGGATCGTTGATATGGTCATGGTGGACCTCCTTTGTCAGGCGAACTATGTTGGTCGCGGCTGACAGCGAACATCGGCTCTCCGCCCGACGCGACGTAGGACAGTGCCGACATTTGCGAGATCAAAGGGATCATGCTGGACGTGCCGAGCGGGCGCATCGCCTATGCGGTGCTGTCGTTCGGCGGCGTCTTCGGCATCGGCAACAAGCTGTTCGCGGTTCCGTGGTCGGCCCTGACACTCGACGCCGAGGAAAAGCAATTCATCCTGGACGTCGACAAGGAACGCCTCGAAAGCGCGCCCGGTTTCGATAAGGATCAGTCCGCAACCGTCGCGATTCGACTATCCGGCATTGACCGGCGCGTGCCACGGGCGGCAACTCCGCCGGGTCTGATGTTCAGGCGAGCCGCTTGCGCATCGCCGCGGTGATCGTCTGCCGCGTGGTGAAGAAGTCCGCCCAGGGGTCGGCGCGCGTGCCGGCGAGCCGCTGGCTCGCGTTTTGCAC
>JBDTLY010000120.1:0-8529 GCA_039934535.1 Casimicrobiaceae bacterium
GGTGAACGGAACCCGCCGGCCGGCGGCATCGGCAAATCCAAGGAGATAGGTGCGCGCGTTCGACGCATTGAGTATCCGGAAGCGGTACGCGCGCGTCGCGACGTCGAGATGAACGCCGCTGCCGCCATTGACCGTCGCGATGTCGCCGAGAAACCCGTGATGCAGATCGGCAGCGTCCGGCGCGTAGGCAGCGCCCGGCCGGCGATCCTGCAGCACCAGCGGGATATCGGTCTTGCCCCACGTGAGATCGAGTGCTGCGCGCAGGGCGCGCTCCTCGGTGTCCTCGACGACGATCAGCCCGAACAGCCCGCGGTACGTCTGCCCGGCCGTCGAGCCATGCGGATGCGGGTGGTACCAGTAGAGGCCCGCCCGCGCGCGCACCGCGAAATCGTAGGCGAATCGGCCGCCCGGCGGAACGAGCACCATGCCCGCGCCGTCGTTCGCCTCGTCGACCTTGATCCCGTGCCAATGAACGATCGTCGGCTCGGCGAGCGTGTTCTCGAGCGTGATGTGCGCGCGCTCGCCGGCTTCGAACACCAGCGTCGGATTGCGGTAGCTGCGCCCGCCGTGCCGCGTCTCGAACGCGGCCGGCCATGGCGTGTCGGCCGTGGACCCCGAGGTGGCGGCCAGCGTGACCGGCGTTCCCCGCGGTCCGAGCCGGCCGAGCCAGCCCGCCTGCCCAGGGACCATGAGCGGCGCGCCTTCCGCCGGCCCGCACCAGTCCGCCGAGGGCGCCGCGCCGTGGTCGGACAACGCGCGCGGCGCGACGAGCGCGCAGCCGAGCGCCCCGAGTTGCGCAAGCACGCGGCGGCGGTCGGAAAAGCGGATCTGCATCGAAGTCCATCGCCGGCAAAGGGCCAGCGTGGACTTTAGCGGCTCCCGGTGCCGCGGTCGAGCCGATACTGGATGCCGATCCAGGCGCCAAGTGCCGGAACTGGCGAGCGAAAGGGTTCCGGACTGGCGGCTCCGGCGTCGAAGCTGCCGCTCGCGCCGCGGAAATAGTTGGCGCCGAGGATCCCGAAATTCTGCATGGTCGCGTTGAAAAGGTTGTCGATCCGCGCGAAGAGCTGCCATTGGGGCGCGACCTGCCAATTCGCGTCGACGGCCACGAGGGCGTGTCCCGGCACGCGACCGCCGGGGTCCGCGTTGTTCTCGTTGCCGCGCGCGTACTGGGTGCTCGCCGCGACGACACTGACGCCGACCGCGAACGGCCCGCGCTCCCAATCGGCGCGCAGGCGCAGCGAACTCCGTGGAAGTCCCGGAAGGCGGTTGCCGGGGCGAACGTCGATGTTGCCGCCGGCGTCGGCGGTCGCGTTGTTCGGGCTGCTTTCCTTGAACGCGGACTGGAATGTCGCGTCGAGCAGGCTGTAACGCGCCGTGAAGCGTAATGGACCGTAGGTTGTGCCACCGGTCAACTCCAGGCCTTGCCGGCGCGTGCGGCCGACATTCTGGAAGTAGCCGGCGTTGACGGCGCCGCTCCCTGCACTGATGAACTGGATGTCGTCGGAAAGGTCGGTCCGGTAGACCGCGGCACTGTAGAACGCATTCATGCCAACGCGGCCCCGAGCGCCGAACTCCCAGGTGGTTGCGCGGACGGGCAGCAGCGGCGGGTCCGCGACGAAAATATTGGGCAGTGTGCACGGCGCGTTCGGGTCGGCGCACGTGAGCTCGACGGGCGAAGGCACGCGCATGCCCTGGCTCACGCCGCCGAAGACGTTGAGCGTTGGGCCGCTGGTCCACGTGGCGCCGGCCGCGGGATTGAAGCGCCCAAAGGTGTTTGTCCCATTGAGCGCGGGGGACTGTCCCGTTTGGTCCGTGGTCGTGATCTGTGCCCGGTTGTAACGACCGGACAGGATGACACTCCAATGCTTGTCCAGCGCGACCGTGTCGGCGGCATAAACGCCGGTGTATCGGCTGGTCGACGTGACCGCCGTCTGCGGCGCGAAGGCGCCGACGCCGACGGTGTTGCGGTCGTCGACAAATGCTGCGGGTTGCGCGCTTTGCTTGAAATTCGTGCTTCCGTCGTCCAGCGCAGCGCCGATCACGATCTGATGGCGGGTCGTCGCCCAGTCGCGCCGCAGCGTGCCCTGGACCGACACGCCCCATGTGCGGGTGGTCGCGTCGGTGGAGAGATTGAACGCTTCGTAGGGCTGCTCCGGCGGTGCGTAGTCGCCGTTGACATTGCTGTTGATCCCGCCCGTGCGCATCTGCCGGTAGTACGCGTTGGCAGCGATCAGCATATCGGCATCGAAGGCGTGCTGGTCGGATGCGCTCACGAACGTGAGCCGATTGTCCGTCGTGTCGGGCCACGTGTACGCCTGGCGCGGATTGCCAAGCATCGACACGGGGAGCGCCTGCGTCCCGGCGAGATGATTGTCGGCGAGCGTCGCGGCAATGCTGCCTTCGTCGTGCTCCGAGCGGGCGTCGATGCGTCCGTAGAAACGGCGGATCCGGGTTTCGGAGTGATCCCGCCAACCGTCGTCGTCGATGCCCTCGAACGCGGCGAATGCCGCCAGCCCGCCCCGGCTGAATCCGGCGTCGGCGGAGGCCTCGACGCGACCGAACGACCCCGCGGAAACCGACGCGCCGGCGCCGTTGTAGCGAAAACCGTCCTTCATGTTGATCGTCAGCGCGCCGCCCAGCGTATTGAGCCCGAAGACGGGATTCGATCCGGGAAGCAGCTGCATCGATGCCACCGCATTCTTCGGCAGCAGGTCCCAGTTGACGACGTCGGCGAACGCTTCGTTGATGCGCACACCATCCTGGAACACGGACAATCCCTGCGGCGTCCCGAGCAGCGCCGATGCGGTGAATCCCCTGAAGCTCACGTCCGGCTGCCAGGAATTGCCGGTCGGCGAATTGAGCGACATGCTGTTGGCGTTGAAGTTGAGGAACTCGGCGACGCCGCCCGTGCGCTGCCGGTCGATATCGCGCGCGCCGAAGGTTTGCATGTTGGAGGGAACCTGCTCGATCGGCGTGCCAAGACCGGGCAGCGGCGCGGTCCCGACAACTTCGATCTGTCCCAGCGGAACGACCGGCGGCGATTGGGCCATCGCGCACGTCGACGCGCCAGCGAAAGACAGCGCCGCCAAACGCATTGCGCGGATCAACGGATCGCGACGCCCCAGGGCAGCTCGCCGACGGGAATTTCGGCGATCTTCGTGTTGGTGCCCGTGTCGACCACCGCGATCGCGTTGGAACGGCCGCACGCGACATAAAGTTTCTTGCCGTCCGGCGTCAACGCCATGTTCCACGGCCGCTTGCCGACCGCGATGGTCGCGACGATCGCGTTGGTCGCGGTATCGATCACCTGCACCGTGCCGTCGCCGCCGGAGGTCACGAACACGCGCTTGCCGTCCGGATGCACAGCGACGCCGTTCGAGCGCTTGCCGGCCTTTATCCGCGCGATCACGTCGTGCGTCGTCGTGTCTAACACGTTGACGGTGTCGGCGTTCTCGGCGGCGACGTACGCGCGGCTGCCGTCCGGCAGGAAGCCGATGCCGCGCGGGCGATCGCCGACCTTCACCGACTTGACGACCTCGCCTTTCGCGAGATCGACGATGTCGACGGAGTCGGCTTCCTCCGCGCTCACGTACAGCCACTTGCCGTCGGGACTGAAGACCGCGTGCTCGGGATTCTTGCCGCGCATGCGGAGGCTGCGCGCGACCTTCTGCGCCGTCGTGTCCACCAGAATGACCTGGTCGTTTTCCTCGATCGCGGCGGAGAGCCATTTTCCGTCAGGCGAAAGATAGATCGCTTCCGGCGAGTCGCCGAGCTTCATGCGTGCGATCTCGGCGCCCTTCGCGGTGTCGACGACGAGCAGCGAATTCGCGGTCTGGTCGGACAGGTACAGGCGGCCGCCGTCGAGGGACAGCGCGATCCCGCGCGGTTTCTGGCCGATCTTAAGCGTCGCGACAACCTTGTCCGTTGCAGTGTCGATGACGGAGACCGACGCGGAGCCTTCGTTCGAGACATAGGCCAGCGGCGCCGCGGCGGCCGCCGTAGCAAGCATGCAAAGGGCGAACGCCCACGCGAACAGGAATCGAGGCAGGGTCATTGAGGGAAGGGCTGAACGGGTCCGGGATTGTGCTAGGCGCGGACGGGTGCGTCATTTATCCTACACGATTTTGCCCGCTCCCCACCGCCATGAACCCGCCGTTTCGATTCCGCAAGCGCATGCCTGTCCGGTGGGCGGGGCTGGGCCTGTGCGCGATGACGGGCATCGGATTGCCGGCGTCCGTCCACGCCCAGGAAAGCGCGATCCCGCATATCGACCCCATCGTCGTCACCGCAACGCGCAGCGCCGAGCGCGCATTCGACCTGCCGCTCGCGATCGATACAGTGGAGCGCGACCGGATCCAGAACGGGCAGCTGCAGATCAACCTTTCCGAGTCGCTCGCCGGGATCCCCGGCCTGTCGATCCAGAACCGGTGGAATTACGCGCAGGACCTGCAGCTGTCGATCCGCGGCTTCGGCGCGCGCGCGAACTTCGGTGTCCGCGGCGTGCGTCTTTACCAGGATTACATTCCGGCCACGATGCCGGATGGGCAGGGGCAGACCGGCAGTTTCAGCCTCGTGTCGGCGCAGCGCATCGAGGTACTGCGCGGGCCGTTCTCATCGCTGTACGGCAACGCGGCCGGCGGCGTCATCTCGGTTTTCACCGAGGACGGGCCCGCGACTCCGACGGCGGGCGGGCAGGTGATCGGCGGCAGCTACGGGACGTGGAACACGATCGCGAAGGCGGCGGGGCAGTCGGGCGCCGTCAACTATGTCATCGCCGGCAACTATTTCACGATCGACGGTTATCGCGATCACAGCGAGGCGTCGCGCGAGCTCGGCAATGCGCGGTTCAAGATCGCCGCATCGCCCGATACGTCGATCGTCATCATCGCCAATGCGCTCTACCAGCCCGAGGCGCAGGATCCGCTCGGCCTGACGCGCGCGCAGTGGCAAGCGAATCCGCGGCAGGCCGATCCGGCCGCCATGCTCTTCGACACGCGCACGACGGTGAACCAGAAGCAGGCGGGCGCCACCGTCGAGCAGCGGCTGTCGGCCGACACCGACGTGCGCGTGACGGCCTATGGCGGTCAGCGATCGGTGCGCCAATTCCTCGCGCTCTCCGGAATCGGCGCGACGTCGTCGGGCGGCGTGACCGACCTCGACGGCAGCTTCGGCGGCATCGACGGCCGATTGAACATGCGATTTGTGCTGGGAGGCCGTCCCGGCGCGATCACGCTCGGCGCCAACTACGAGTCGCAGAACCAGGCGCGGCGCGGCTACGTCAACAACAACGGGACACTGGGCGACCTGCGGCGCGACGAATCCAACAGCGTGAGCAATACCGATGGTTACCTGCAGCTCGAGTACTCGCCGGCCGATGCCTTCTCGCTGCTCGCTGGCTACCGGTACAGCGATGTGCGGTTCAAGTCGAACGACCATTACATCACGACCGGCAACCCGGACGACAGCGGGCAGCGCGCCTACAGCCATGGCAGCCCGGTCGTCGGCGCGCTGTGGCATGTCACCGATCGCCTCAACGCCTATGCGAACTACGGCCAGGGGTTCGAGACACCGACGTTCATCGAGCTCGCTTATCGACCCGTGGGCTCCGGCCTCAATTTTGCGCTGCAGCCGGCGGTCAGCAATTCCGGCGAGGTCGGGCTGAAGGCGCTGATCGGCCGCGACCAGCGCCTCAATCTCGCGGCCTTCGATATCCGGACCTCCGACGAAATCGTCATCAACACGGCAACCGGCGGCCGCACGACCTACAAGAACGCCGCTAAGACGGAGCGCAAGGGCGTCGAGGCCGCGTGGCAAGGCAACCTCGGCGCGGGATTCGCCGGCTACGCGTCCTATACGTACCTGTCGGCGAAATTCACCGACGCAACGACCACGGGCGTGCCGCCGCTGGTCGTGCCCGCGGGCGCGCGGCTGCCGGGCGTGCCGGGTTCGAGCGCCTACGTCGAAGTGTCGTGGTCGTACCCGCAATGGTCGGGCTTCAACGCCGCGCTCGAAGTCCAGTATGCCGGCAAGTTGTACGTCAACGACCGCAACACCGATGCGGCGCCGGCCTGGACGATCGCCAACTTGCGAGTCGGTTTCGAGCAGCAGGTGGGTCAATGGTCGCTGCGCGAGTTCGTGCGGCTCAATAACCTGACGAACCGGAACTACGTCGGGTCGGTGATAGTCGGCGACACCAACAACCGCTTTTTCGAGCCGTCGGCGACGCGCAATTTCGTGGTCGGCGTCAGCGCGTATGCCACTTTCTGACGGCGCGCCGCGCTACACGCGGACGGCGATCGCGCTGCACTGGCTCGTCGCGGTGCTCGTGGTGGCGCAGGTGGCGTGGGGCTGGTGGATGCAGGACATTCCGAAACAGCCGGTCGGTCCGCGCGTGGATGCCTTCAACCTCCACAAGTCGCTCGGCATGACGATCTTCGCGCTGATGGTGATGCGCCTGGGCTGGCGGCTCGGACATCCGGCGCCTCCGTTGCCGGCGATGCCGGGCTGGCAGCGTGTTCTCGCGCGGAATACGCATGCGCTGATCTACGTCGCGCTCTTTATCCAGCCTCTCGCGGGCTACCTCGGGTCCGTATGGAGCGGTTATCCGGTCAAGCTCTTCGGAATGACGCTGCCTGCGTGGGGCGCCAAGTCGGAAGCACTCAAAGTCCTGATGAGCCAAATACACCTGACGTGCAGCTGGGTGCTCGTGACCGCAATTGCGCTGCACGTCGGCGGCGCGCTCAAACACGCGTTCGTCGATCGCGACGGGCTGCTCGCCCGGATGGGGATCGGGTCCCGAGGCGCCTGAGCCGGCGCGTTGCTACGCCTTGTCGAGCAATGCAACGACGTCGGCGTGGCGACCTTCGCGCGCCATGTCGAGCGCGGTCTTGCCCCGATTGTCCTTGAGGCCCGGTTTCGCCCCGGCGGCGAGCAGCGCCTTCACCGTGTCCGCCTTGCCGTTGCCGGCGGCCCACATGAGCGCGGTGAGGTCGTTGGTGTAAACGGCGTTCGGATTGACGCCGCGCGCAAGGAACAGCAACACGATTTCCGTCCGGCCTTCGCCCGCGGCGTAGGTCATCGCGTTCTTCTCGAGGCGGTCGGCCGCGTTCAAATCCGCGCCACGGGCGAGAAGCGCCTCGACCAGGTCCTTTTGCCCGCCGTAGGCGGCCGCCATCAGCGGCGTCACGCCATTGAGGGCCGCAATGTTCACGTCGGCTCCGGCGGCGAGCATCGTCCGCGCCAACGCGTCGTCGTACTTCTTGAGGGCGACCAGCAGCGCGGTCTCGCCGAGCCGGTTGCGTGCGTTCGCAGAGGCCCCGCCTTTCAACGCGCGCTCGACGCCGGCCGCGTCGGAATTGCGCGCCGCGACCAGCAGCCGCGCGTTGACCGACAGGTCGCTGTCCGCGGCCCGGGGCGACGCGGCAGGCAGGAGCGCGGCCAGTAAAACGATAACGCAGACGGCTGCATGACGCGACATCCGGCCCTCCATTGAAGCGTAGGTTTTGTTGCGACGCACAATCGCGCGTGCAACGCAGACACTCGGGAAAAAGTCTTGCCAGATTCCGGGAAAAAAGACTATAACTCAATGTACACCGACGCGGCCGGGGCCGCAGGACAGGCGCCTGCATCGGCGTGCCGGGAACCAAATTTCGAACGTAACGGGGGATCTATGAATCGCGGAAATGTGCGGGCGGGCATCGCCGCCATCGCGGGGGTTGCGCTCACGTGCAGCATCGCCGGTGCACAGGAGATTTCGGGCAGCTCGACCATGTCGACCAAGGCAATGGCCACCGGTCCGAACGTGTCGCAGGCGGCGCTCGATGCCGCGGCGGGCGACGCCAAGAACTGGATTCATTCCAACGGCAGCTACGATCAGACCCGATACTACCCAGGTGCCCAGATCAATGCCGGCAACGTCGGGAAGCTGAAGCCGGCGTTCGTGTTCCAGACTGCGGTACTGGAGTCGATGGAAACCGCGCCGATCGTGGTCGACGGCGTGATGTTCCTGACGACGTCGTTCAACCACGTCTACGCAATCGACGCGGCGACCGGCGAGGAATACTGGCACTACAAGCAGAAGCTCGGGCCGATCGTCACCGTCTGCTGCGGCAACAACAACCGCGGCGTCGCGATCGAAGGCGGCCGGCTGTTCATGGGCACGATCGACGCCAAGCTCGTCGCACTCGACGCCAAGACCGGCAAGGTCCTCTGGGAGACCCAGATCGCCGATCCCGAAAAGGGCTATTCGGAAACGATGGCGCCTGCGGTGGTGGATGGAAAGGTGCTGATCGGCACCAACGGCGGCGAATACGGCGTGCGCGGCTTCATCAAGGCCTTCAACGCGGTTGACGGCAAGCTGCTGTGGACGTTCTACTCGATTCCCGACAAGGGGCACGAGGGCGTATGGGCCGTAAACGACGCGACGGGCCGCGACATGCACCGCGACATCGCGGCGGAAAAGAAAATGTTGACGGACAAGGGCGCCGATTTTTACCAGACGCTTGGCGGCGGCGTGTGGATGACGCC
>JBDTLY010000121.1:0-8526 GCA_039934535.1 Casimicrobiaceae bacterium
TTCCGTGGAGCCGCAGCTATCTCGACGTCTACGACCACTACGGTCTGTTGCGCCGCGGCGCCGTCTACGCGCATTGCATCCATCTCGACCGCGAGGACCGCCGGCGGATGGCGGAGAGCGGCGCCGCGATGTCGTTCTGCGCGACGTCGAACCTGTTCCTCGGCAGCGGGCTCTTCGATCTCGACGCGGCGCGCGAGCACGGTGTCGCCGTCGGCATCGGCACCGATGTCGGCGGCGGAACGAGCTTTTCGATGCTGCGCACGCTCGCCGAGAGCTACAAGGTCGCGCAGCTCGCGCACCAGCGCCTGTCGCCGTTGCGCGCGTTCTATTTGGCGACGCTGGGCGGCGCGCGCGCGCTCGGGCTCGAGGATCGGCTCGGCAATTTTGTCCCGGGCAAGGCTGCCGACTTCGTCGTGCTGGACCCGGCGGCCACGCCGCTGATGGCGCGCCGCATGGCGCACGCCGAAGGCCTCGTCGAGGCGCTTTTCGTGCTGATGATGCTGGGCGACGACCGCGCGGTCGCGGGGACCTACGTGATGGGGGAGCCGCGCTGGCGGCGCGATGGGTAACGTAGTGTGTTCCCCCGGCTCGCCGCTCGCGCGGCTATGGCCGTGCTAAACTCGCCGCGACCCATTCGACGGTGACCTGTGATGCATCGCTCCCTGCTCCTGCTCGCCGCCGCGGCCCTGATGGGCCCGGTTTTCGCCCCGGCCGCGTCTGCCGCATCCCCGACCCTCGACCGGATCAAGGAAAAAGGCGCGATCACTTTCGCCTACCGTGAGAGCGCGGCGCCGTTTTCGTTCAAGGATCGTGACGGCCGCGTCCGCGGCTACAGCGTCGACCTTTGCATTCGCGTCGCGATGGCGGTGCAGCGCGAGCTCGCGCTTAAGGAGCTCAAGATCGAATGGGTGCCGGTGAGCGCCGCGACGCGCCTCGACGTCGTCGCGAGCGGCAAGGCCGACGCCGAATGCGGGACGACGACGATCACGCTGGCGAGAATGGAGAAGGTCGATTTCAGCCTGCCGATCTTCGTCGACGGCGGTGGCGTCATGGTGCGCGCGAATTCGAAGCTCACCCGGATGAAGGATCTCAAGGGCAGGAAGATCGCGGTCATCCCCGGGACCACCACCGAGCAGGCGCTGACGCGCGCCCTCAGCGCCGCGGAGGCGCCCGCCACGCTCGTTCCGGTCAAGGATGGCGCCGAGGGGATGGCGCAATTGACGAAGCGCAAGGTCGACGGATACGCCAGCGACCGCGTCGTGCTGGCGGGGCTGCGCGTGCGCGCGCCCAAGCCCGAGGATTTCGACTTCGTCGGCGGCGATTTCTCGTTCGAGCCCTATGCGCTCGTGCTGCCGCGCACCGACCCCGACTTCCGGCTCGCGGTGAACCGCGCCCTCGCGAACCTGTACCGCCACGGCGACATCGACCCGATCTACCAGCAGTGGCTCGGCAATCTCGGCAAGCCGGGCGTGCTGCTGAACGCGATGTTCTACCTCAACACGCTGCCGGAGTGAGCCGATGAACGCTCAATGTTGCGTTCCGCACGTCACGCGCTTCGCGCTCGCTGCCGCGGTGACGCTCGGCGCCGCGCTCGCGGACGCCCAGTTCATTCCGCCGCCGACCCCGGAGGGGACGAACAGCAAGGCGGCATCGATCAAAGCGGCACCGACGCATGCGGAAGCCTGCGCGCAGTGCGGCCGCGTCGTGTCGGTCCGGCAAACCATGGTCAAGGAGCAATGGACCCCGCTCGGCGGAGGCGCGAGCTTCGGCTCCGACGCGCGCGCGGCCACGATGTTCCAGATCGGGCCCGGGCTGTCGAATCAGGGCAAGGTGGTGGTGGGCGCGGCAGGCGGCGCCGCCTATCAAAAAACACCCAACGCCTATGAAAAGCCGCGCTGGGAAGTGACCGTCAAGCTGGACAACGGACAGACGCGGATGACAAGCCTTCCATACGAGCCGTACGTCGTGGAAGGCGACCGGGTGCGCATCGAGGGCCGCAACGTCGAGCTGATCGAGTAGGCCGTGCACCGCTGACGATGGCCGCGCTCGCGATCAACGACACGCCCGACGGTCGCCGCGTGCTCGCGTTGTCCGGGCGCCTCGATGCAGGAACGATTCGCGCGCTCTGGGACGAGGCTCACCGGGCGCTGGCAGACGCGCCCACGCGTCCGGTGACCGTCGATGCGGGCGCGGTCGACTATTGCGACGGCGCCGGCATCGCCCTCCTGATCGACCTCGTCTCGCATCCGCGCGCGGCGCCGGTCGAGGTCGCGAACCTCAGGCCCGCGCATGAGGTGCTGTTCAAGCAGTTCGATCCGGCACGGCTCGAGCACGATCTCGACCCGGAGCCGAAACGCCCGCCGGTCGTCGAGGAGATCGGCCGCGCGGCGGCAGGCGTGTGGCACGACATCAAGTTCCAGGTGAGCTTCATCGGCGAGATCGCAGCGGCGCTCGCCAATGTCGTCGTGAACCCCTCCAGCGTGCGCTGGCGCGATGTCTGGCGCATCTGCGAGCGCGTGGGCGCCGACGGATTGCCGATCGTCGCGCTGATCTCGTTCCTGCTCGGGCTGATCCTTGCATTCCAGTCGGCGGTGCCGATGCGCCGCTTCGGCGCCGAGATCTTCGTCGCCGACCTGATCGGTCTTGCAATGGTGCGCGAGCTGGGGCCGCTGATGACGGCGATTCTCCTCGCCGGCCGCACCGGCGCCGCGTTCGCGGCCGAGATTGGCACGATGACGGTCAACCAGGAGGTCGACGCGCTCACAACCATGGGTCTCGATCCGGTGCGCTTTCTCGTCACGCCGCGGATCATCGCGGCGCTGCTGATGACGCCGCTGCTGACGCTGTTCTCGATGCTGGTCGGCATGCTCGGCGGCGCCCTGACGATGCAGTCGTTCGCCGTTCCGCTGGTCACGTTCCTGAAGGAGGTCGACAGCGCCGTGACGCCGACCGACTTCATGGCCGGGTTCGTCAAGACATTCGTCTTCGCGATCCTGATCGCCGGCGTCGGCTGCCTGCGCGGGCTGCAGACGGCCGCCGGGGCGTCGGCGGTCGGCGACAGTGCGACGCGCGCGGTGGTTTCGGGGATCATCCTTCTGGTCGTGGTCGACGGCATCTTCGCCGTCGTCTATTTTATTCTCAACATTTGATGGACAAGCCCGAACCCGTCATCCGCGTCGAGAACCTGACCGCCGGCTACGACGAGAAGGTGATCCTGCACGACCTCAATTTCGAGGTGTATTCGGGCGAAGTGTTCGTGATCCTCGGCGGCTCGGGCTGCGGCAAGAGCACGCTGCTGAAGCACATGATCAGCCTCTACCCGCCGCTCGCGGGCCGCGTGCTTATAAACGGCAGCGATCTCACGTCGGCGGGCGACGACGAGCGGCGAAGAATCATGCGCGGCTTCGGCGTGATGTACCAATCGGGCGCGCTGTTCGGCTCGATGACGCTGCTTGAGAACGTCCGGCTGCCGCTCGAGGAATACACCGATCTGCCGCCCGACGCGCTCGATCTCATTTCCCGGATGAAGCTCGAGCTTGTCGGCCTCGACGCCTTCACCGGGCACCTGCCGAACGAGATCTCGGGCGGCATGCGCAAGCGCGCCGCGATCGCGCGCGCGATGGCGCTCGATCCCGGCATCCTGTTCCTCGACGAGCCATCCGCCGGCCTCGACCCGATCACCTCGGCCGAGCTCGATGCGCTGATCCGCCGGCTGCAAAAGACGCTCGGCGTCACGTTCGTCGTCGTCACGCACGAGCTCGCCAGCATCTTCTCGATCGCGGATCGCGTGATCATGCTCGACAAGCGCACGCAGGGCATCATCGCCGAAGGCGACCCAAAGGTGCTGCGCGACACGAGCGACAACCCGTGGGTTCGCCAGTTCTTCCGCCGCGAGCCCGATCTCGCCATCGCCTGACCTGCCCGCACCGTTCCCAACGCGATGAGCCAGAAAGCCAACTACTTCAAGCTGGGACTGTTCGTCATTGCCGCGATCGCCGCCGGGGTCGTCGTGCTGCTCATCATCGGCTCCGGCCGCTGGCTGCAGAAGCGCATCACCATCGAGACGTACTTCAACGAATCGGTGCAGGGCCTCGACATCGGCTCGAAGCTCAAATACCGCGGCGTGGCGATCGGCGAAGTCACCCGGATCGGCTTCACTTACAACAAGTACCAGCTCGACCGCCCCATGTCCGAGCGCGCGCGCTTCGTGTTGGTCGAAGCACAGCTCGACCCGAAGGCCCTCGGCGGGCGCGCCGGCGCCGGCGACCTGACGAGCCCGGAGAGCGCGGGCCAGGAAGTCGAGCGCGGCTTGCGGGTGCGTCTCGCCCCGCTCGGCATCACCGGCACGAGCTATCTCGAAGTCGACTACATGGATCCGCCGCCACCGACGCTGCAGATCGACTGGTCGCCCGAGAACATCTACATCCCCAGCGCCCGGTCGACCGTGACGGCGATCGTCAACGCGGCGAGCGAGATCATGGAGCGGCTGCAAAAGCTCGACATCGAGGGCACGCTGGCGAACGTCAACAAGCTCCTGCTGACGACGAACGCGAAAGTCGATGCGGTCGACACGAAGACCATTTCGCAGCGGGCCGAGCGGGTGCTCTCGAAGGTGGAGACCGCGCTCGACAATATCGACGCGAAGAAACTCTCGAACGAGGCCGTGGCGCTGATGGCGGAGGTGCGCCAGAGCAATGCCGAGCTGAAGAAAGTGCTTGCCAACCCGTCGTTCCAGAAGCTTCCCGACGAGGCTGCGGCGGCGCTCTCCCGCGTGCGCACGATCGTCGACGATCCGAACCTGACGCGCAGCGTGCAGAACCTGTCGCGCACGCTCGGCAGGCTCGACCGCATCCTCGGCGGCAGCGAAGCCGATCTCACGACGACGCTCGAGAACCTGCGCCAGATTACCGACAACCTGCGCGACCTGACCGAAG
The DNA here is from genome assembly GCA_039934535.1 of Casimicrobiaceae bacterium. Taxonomy (GTDB): domain Bacteria; phylum Pseudomonadota; class Gammaproteobacteria; order Burkholderiales; family Casimicrobiaceae; genus CAIWHR01. Next base: position 4,935 of record JBDTLY010000121.1, read on the forward strand.
ACGCGAAGCGCTACCCGGCGAACGTGATCCTAGGCGCGCCGCCACCCCGTCCGTTCGAAGGCAAATGATGATCGCCCGCCCGCTCTCCCGCACTCCCGCGCCGACGACCGTTGCCGCGGTCGCGCTCGCCGCGTTCGTCGCCATTGCCGGCGGCTGCTCCGTGCTGTCGCGCCCGGCGCCCGTGAAGAATGTGTTCCTGATCGAGGCGCCGGCGCCGCCGGCCGCGGCCAGCACGCATCCGGGCACGCTTCAGGTGCGCGCGGTTAATCTCGCGGCGCAATTCCGCGGCCGGTCCTTCGTGTACCGCGAGACCGATCTGCGGTACGTCGCCGACTTCTATTCCGAATTCCTGGTGGCGCCGGGCGCGATGCTGGGCGAGGCGACCGCGCGCGGGCTCGAGCGGGCGCGGGTGTTCGCGCGCGTGGTCCCGCCGGGTGCACCCCCCGACGGCAATTTCGTGCTCGACGGCTTCGCCGACGCGTTCTACATCGACGTTCGCGACGCGGGCAAGTCGGTCGCCGACGTCTCGGTGACTTTTTTCCTTTCGCGCTCGGATCCGGCCACGCCCGTGCCCTTCTGGTCAAAGCAGTATCAGCGGCGCGTGCCCGCCAGCGGAACGGGCGCGGATGCGCAGGCGGCGGCGCTTTCGGCCGCGTTCGGCGACATCACCGCCGAGCTGGCGCGAGATCTCGCGGCGCTTGCGCTGCCGAAGCCCTGATCATTCCGCCGTGCCGGCGGCCGGCGGCGGCACGATTTCGACCTTGAGCGGGGTCGCGGCGTCCACGTGGACGTCGCGCTGCGGGAACGGCATCCGGATGCCGGTCTCCGCGAATGCCCGGTCGATCATGTGCAAGAGGTCGCTCCTGATCCGGCGCGTGTCGTTGTCGGGCGTCATGTTCACCCAGTAGGTGAGCGCGAAGCTGACCGCGTTGTCCGTGTAGTCGTCGAGATAGACCTGCGGCGCCGGATCCTTGAGCACCAGTCCATGGCGCGAGAGCACGTCCGCCAGCGCGTCGGCCACCTTGCGCAGCGGCGATCCGTAGGCGACGCCGACCCGAATCGTCTGGCGGTTCTGCGCGTTGGAAAACGTCCAGTTCGTGAGCTTTCCTTCGACGAACGCGCTGTTCGGTATCATCGACTCGATTCCGTCGGCGCTCAGAATCGTCGAAGCCCGAATGCCGATCGCGGTGACGCGCCCGCGAATGCCGTCGACCTCGACCAGGTCGTCGAGCCGCATCGGCCCCTTGAACAGCAGCATGATGCCGGCGACGAAATTCTTGAGGAGCGTCTGCAGGCCGAAGCCGGCCGCGATCGCCAGCGCGCCTCCCAGGAACGCGAATGCGGTGAGCGGGATGCTCGCGCTGAAGAGAGCGAACACGACGAGGATCGCCGTCAGCAGGAACAGCACCCAGTTGCGCAGCAGCGCGGCCGACCGCGGCGCGACCCCGCCGCGGGAGACTGCCAGCCGCTCGATGCGGCGGGTGACGAAGCTGCAGACGAGGTAGCCCAGGATGACGATCAGCATCGCCCCGACGCTCTTGCCCAGGGTGACGCTGCGCGAGACGCTCAGCTTGCGCCCGTCGGCAGTCTCGTAGGAATCCTCGACCGTCGCGACCTCGTAGTTCCATACCCGCCGCGCGCGCAGCAAGGCTTCCGCGGCGCGATCCTTGAGGCGCTCGACATACGACACCTCGCGCCGGCCCTCGAAGTCGGTGCGGAAATGGTGCAGCAGGCGCTCGAGCGGCTGGCCCTGCTCGATTGCGCGGTTCAGGTCCGTCTCGCGCTGGCGAAAGGCCTCGAGCAGCTGCGTGGTCATCACGATGGCGTCGCCCGTGCTGGATCTGAGCTTGGTTTCCTGCTCCTTGATCCGCGCCCTCGCGGTGGCAAGCTGCTGGCCGAGATATTCCTGCCACGTGCGCACGGTGGCGAGCGAGCCCGCCAGTTTCTCGTACGCGGCACGCGCCTCGACCGGGTTGTGCAGCGACATTGCATCGGCGCGCGCTTCCCACGCCGCGTGTTCGCCTTCGAGAAGCAGAAGGTATTCTTTCAGCAGGTCGACGCGGAGCGCCGCGCTTGACGCGACTTCACGTTTGACGTCGCCCTCGCGTTCGAGCATCGTCTCGCGCGCCGCGCGCGCCGCTGGCTCTTCGCCCTTCTTCGCCGGCAGGGCGCGTTCCCGCGCGAGGCGTGCCTGGACGGTGTTTCTTGCTTCGTTCGCCGCCGTCAGCGCCATCAATGCGCGCTCGACCGCGCGATTGACCGCACTCTTGCGCGCGTCGAGCTCGGAACGGATCTTCGCGACGTCGTCCGGACCCAGCGTGAATTCGTTCCCCGCCGCGGCGAGCTTGCGCACGGCGAGATCGCGTTCCACCGAGGCCGCGGCCGACTCTTCCCGGGCGTTGCGCACCGCCATGTCCAGTAATTCGCGCGTCGCTTCGTCGACGCGGGCGCGGAGGATCGCGCCATCCCTGGCCCAGACGAGCTTGAGTTGCGCCGGTGTTCCCGCGGCGCTTTCGGCGGCCTCGGCCGCCAGCCGCGCAGCGGCCTGGCTTGCCTTGGATTTGACGGCGAGCTCGACACTGAACCGGTCGAACAGCGTGCGACGCTGCGCTGTGCTGGCAATGCGCGCATCCACATTGTCGACGTCGTCGCGCAACGCGTCGACGACGAGTACCGAGTAGGGTGGCGGGGTCGGAAAGCCCTGCCATTCCGAAAGCGCCTGTTCCGCTTCTGCGCGTTCACGCCGCGCCGACTCCATCCGGTCGAGGACGTCGAGCTGCTGCTGGTAGAGTGCAGCCTGCTGGCGCGCGAGGGCAAGATGCTCCGCGATTTCGCCCGGCGGCGTCCCCGGAGGCGCGCCCGCCGCGCCGTCGGCGGCCGCTTCGAGGGTGTCGAGCCGGCTTTGCGCGGCCTCGAGGTTCTTGCGGACGTCCACGCGCGCGTCCGCCGGGCCTGACGATGCCGCGACCTTCTCGGATGGGGTGCCGGTGGTTGTGGTCTTCGGCGACGACGCGCTCTGCGCGAGCGCTGCGCCGGTGACGATCATGCACGCCGCAAGAACACCTGCGACGGCGAAACGACAGAACATGCGAGGAACGCTCATGTGCGAGTGCGTGACGGTGGCCCGAGTGATCGCCGCGACGTCAGAACAGCGGTGGCATCCCGGTGCCTCGCTCGGCGGCCTCCGGCGCGCGATCGCCGGTCATGCTGTCGGCGGCAACGACCCAGCCGCCGCCCATCGCCTTGTAGATGCTGACGTTCGACGTGAACACCGAGGCGCGCACCGAGGCGAGCGTGAGCTCGGCGGGAAACAGCGACTGGTCGGCCTGCAGCACCGTCGTGTACGACGTGTAGCCGCCGTTGTACTGCAATAGCGCGAGGCGCGAATAGGTCCTGAGCGCGTCGACGAGCTTTTGCTGCGCCGCGAGCTGGTCCTTGAGCTTCAGGTTGGCGACGAGCGCATTGTCGACGTCGGCGAACGCGTTCTGGATCGAGATCTGGTAGTTGTAGAGCGCCGCCTGCTGGGCCGCTTCTGCCTGCGCGACCTGCCCGCTCACCGCGCCGAACGTGAAGATCGGGCCCACCAGCTGGC
>JBDTLY010000122.1:0-8518 GCA_039934535.1 Casimicrobiaceae bacterium
AGGAGAACATCGGCGCGCGGCGGCTGTACACGGTGATGGAGCGGCTGCTCGAGGAAATCTCGTTCCACGCGGGCAAGCATACGGGCGAGACGCTCTCGATCGACGCCGCGTACGTCGACGCGCGGCTCGCGGGCATCGCCGGCGACGACGATCTCGCGCGGTACATCCTTTAGGACCCGCCGGGCGCGGAGGCGCAGATGTTCGAACGCCTGATCGCCATCATCCTGCCGGTGTTCTTCGTCATCGCGCTGGGCTTCGTCTATGCGCGCAAGGCGAAGCCCGACATGGCGTGGGTCAACCGGCTCAACATGAACGTGCTGGCGCCCGCGCTCATCTTCACCGCGCTCGCCGGCAAGGATTTCGACCTCGCGGCCAATCGCGTGCTGATCCTCGCCAGCATCGGCGTCGTGCTGGGCTCGGGACTCCTCGCGTGGCCGTTCGCGCGGCTCCTGCACGAAAGCCCGCGCACGTTCGTGCCGCCGATGATGTTCAACAATTGCGGCAACATGGGACTGCCGCTGGCGGTGCTCGCGTTCGGGCAGCCCGGGTTCTCGGCGATGGTGGCACTCTTCACGATCTCGAACTTGCTGCATTTCACGCTCGGCGTCTGGATCATCGACCATCGCGCGAGGTTCGGCAGCCTACTGCGCAATCCAATGGTACTCGCGACTTTCGCCGGCTTCGCGTTCGCGGCGTTCCAGCCGCCGATGCCCGAGTGGCTGATGCAGGCGCTCAAGTTGACCGGCGACGCGATGATCCCGCTGATGCTGATCGCGCTCGGCGTGCGCCTCTCCGACGTGCCGTGGTCGAGCTGGCGCGTCGGCGTGGTCGGCGGTCTCGTGTGCCCGCTGACGGGCATGGCGATGGCCGCGCTGCTCGCGCCGGTGCTCGGCCTCGACCGCGCGCAGCAGGGGCTTTTGCTGCTGTTCGGCTGCCTTCCGCCGGCCGTGCTCAATTTCATGGTCGCGGAACAGTTCCAGCAGGAGCCCGGCAAGGTCGCGTCGATCGTCTTGATCGGCAACGTGATGGCCGTCGTCTTCGTTCCGCTCGGACTCGCGCTGGCGCTGCACTGACGAACCCGCGGGAGGCCGCAGTGAATCTCTTTCGAATGTTGCAAGCGCGCGCCGCGGAGCGCAGGCCCTTGCGCGTCGGGCTGATCGGCGCGGGCAAGTTCGGCGCGATGTACCTCGCGCAGGTGCCGCACACGCCTGGCATTCACGTCGTCGCGATTGCCGACCTCGCGCCGGACCGCGCGAAAGCATCGCTCGCGCGGACCGGGTGGGCGAGCGAACAATACGACGCGCGCTCGTTCGCCGACGCCGCGAAATCGGGCGCGACGTTCGTTACGGACGACGCGCTCGCGCTCGTCGCAGCGGCCGACATCGACATCGTCATCGACGCGACGGGCAATCCCGCCGCAGGCATCCGCCACGCGCTCGCGTGCTGCACGCACGGCAAGCACGTCGTGATGGTCAACGTCGAGGCCGACGCGCTCGCGGGCCCTCTGCTCGCGCGGCGGGCAAGGGAAGCCGGCATCGTCTATTCGCTCGCGTACGGCGACCAGCCCGCGCTGATCTGCGAAATGGTCGACTGGTGCCGCGCGGCGGGATTCGACGTCGTCGCCGCCGGCAAGGGCACGAAATACCTGCCCGAGTACCACGCGTCGACGCCCGACACCGTGTGGCCCTACTACGGCTTCTCGCCGGAAACGGTGGCCGCCGGCGATTTCAACGCGCGCATGTTCAACTCGTTCCTTGACGGCACCAAGAGCGCGATCGAAATGGCGGCGGTCGCGAATGCCACGGGCCTGACGCCGGCGCCGGCGGGGCTCGCCTTTCCTCCATGCGGCGTCGACGACCTGCCGCGCGTGCTGCGGCCGCGAGCCGACGGCGGACACCTCCATCACGCGGGCCAGGTCGAGGTGATTTCGAGCGTCGAGCGCGACGGCCGGCCCGTGTTCCGCGACCTGCGCTGGGGCGTCTACGTCACGTTTCGCGCGGGGGGCGCCGCGAGCGCGGAGTACGTCCGCCGCTGCTTCGGCGAATATGGCTTCTCGACCGATCCGTCGGGCCGCTATGCGGCGATGTACAAGCCCTACCACGCAATCGGACTCGAGCTCGGCATCAGCGTTGCGGCGATCGGCCTGCGCGGCGAGCCGACGGGCGCACCGGCTGCGTGGCACGGCGACGTCGTCGCAACGGCCAAGCGCGCGCTCGCCGCCGGCGAAATCCTCGACGGCGAGGGCGGCTATACCGTGTACGGCAAGTTGCTGCCCGCGTCCGCGTCGCTGCAACAGGGCGGCTTGCCGCTCGGGCTCGCGCATGGCGTAACGCTGACGCGGGCCATCGCGGCGCACGAGCCGGTGCGCTGGGAGGATGTCGCCATCGGCGCGGCGAGCGAAGCGGTCGCGATCCGGCGCGAGATGGAAAGGACGTTCGCGGTGTAAGCACCCGCCCGACCAGCGGATTCGCTCGCCTTCCCTGCGGCGCCGGATTGGCATGACAATTGCATAAATCTCCCGGATACTAGTACCGGATTCCGCGTTCCTCGCGGCCAGGGAAATTTGATGCGCAAGTGTTTGATTCGACTCTCGCCGGCGATTGCGGCCGTCTGGGCGCCCGTGGTGCTGGCGGTGACGATCTCGGGCACGGTGACCCTGGGCGCCGGGCCATTTGCCGGGGCGCAGATGCTGGCGCCCAAGGCGACCTGCACCGCGTCGGACGCGCTCGGCAACTACGCGTGCCAGGTTCCCGCCAACTGGAGCGGCACCCTTGCTCCCTATTCGAATGGCTGGACCTTCGTAGTCACGGGCAACGTTCAGAGGCCCGCCGCGGCGACGTTCACCACGCTCGGCGCCAACCAGTCCGGCGTCAATTTCACGGCAACCGCCGCCTCCGGATTGCGCGCGGAACTAACCCTGCGCCGCCCGGCGTCCGCGCTGTTCTACCTCGACTACAACTTCGACGGCACGCCCGATGCGGCCGTGGGCTTCGGCAGTCCGTCGGACGTCGCGCTGGTCGGCGATGTCAACGGCGACGGCATCAGCGACCTCGTGCTGTTTCGCAACGGCACGTGGTACGCAAGCACGCGCCAGGACGGCACGGTCGACATGACGTTCGGTTTCGGCGCGCCCGGCGACGTGCCGCTGCTGTGCGACTTCGACGGCGACGGTACGTCCGACCTCGTCCTGTTCCGCAACGGCACGTGGTACGTCAGCACGCAGCGCAACGGCGTCGTCGACAAGGTGTATCACTTCGGCCAGGCCGGCGACGTCCCGCTCTGCGGAGACTTCGACGGCGACGGCATCGACGACGTGGCGCTGTTCCGCAACGGCATCTGGTACATCGACACCAACCGCGATGGCGCGGTCCATTTGGCGGTGCAGTTCGGAGGAGTCGCCGGCGAGATCCCCGTCGCGCTCGACTTCGACGGCGACGGCCGCACCGACATCGGTGTATTTCGCAACGGTATCTGGTACTTCAACGGAACGCTCGACGGCGCGTCCGCGGTGGCGGTCGGCATGGGCGCCCCGGGCGACGTGCCGCTCGGCGGCCACTTCAACCGGGCGAACACGCGCTTCGTGAAGGCGGGGAATCCGTGCACCGTGAATTGCACGCAGGCCAATCCGTACGGGACGATCACCGCGGCGTGGCAGGACGCCATCGACGGCGACATCCTGCGGATCGCGAAGGGAACCTATCCGGAGGCTCTCGACTTCAGCTATCCGGGTGCCCAGTACGCTCCGGGGAAGTTCGGCAAGAACAACATCAAGCTGATCGGGGTATCCAAATACACGACGATCGTCTCGCCCACGGCGGGCGATGCGCTCTATCTCCGCGGTGCGTCAGGCTACTCCCTGCGCGGCCTGACCCTGCGGTCGCAGGCGGCGGGCGCGCGCGGGCTCGTGCTGGCCGGCGGAATCAATTCGGTGCTGCCGACGTTTCCGGGGCCGCAGGTCAATGTATCGGTTTCGGACTTCATGGAGAACAACGCGCAGAACGCGCTGCTGACCGGCACGTCGAACGCATGGTTCCGCTACGTGCGCCTGAACCGCAGCCGCGCCGGGCACGGGATCTCGGTGTGGGGCAACTCGTACGTGCGCGTCGTCGCGAGCGAGATCAGCAGCAACGGCTACACGGTGCCGGTGGGGCCGCCAGTACCCGATGCCGGCAAGGGATTCGACATTCGCGAGAGTTCGGAGGGCGACCTGCGGCGCAGCACGGTGCACACGAATCTCACCTTCGGCATCGTGGCGGCGGTCGACGCGACGGTACGGCTTGCGTCCAACACGATCGACGGCACCGGCGTGAACGGAATCAGCGTCTGCGGACCCGCGAACAATCCCGATACCAGCATCGTTGTGATGACGAACAACTGGGTCGCCGGCAACGGCTTCGGGATGCCGACCGCACCCGGCAGCGGCATGGAAATCTACGTCACGTGCTCGGGCACCCACACGATTACCGGCAATGCGTTCGTCGGCAACGCCCTCAACGGACTGTTCGTGGGCTCCGGCAACGTGAGCATCACGAACAACCTGTTCCAGACGAACGCCGTCGGCGTCACCCTCTACGTCGACACCACCGGCTTCGGCGGCGAGCCGCCGAGCTACGCAAACACCGTCGCCGCGCTCTACGGCAACACGTTCGACGGCAACGCCCGCGTCGGCATCTATCCCGAGCGGCACCCCGGCACCGTGACGCGCGACGTCTTCGCGACAGTGGGCGGCACGGGGACGGGACAAAAGAACTTCTTCCGCAATTACAAGCCGCCGATATTCCACGCCATCGGCTGCCTCAACGTCACGACGAATTTCGCGTGCCCGCTCGGCGGCAACTTCTTCGACCATTCCGGCGACGACGTCTCGCAGCCCACGTGCAACACGGCGTGCGTATCGACGCCGTGACGAAAACTCACACTGCGACGAGCTGGCGGCCCGTCGCACACGACACCGGCCCTGCCGGCGCGCCGACGATCAAGTCGATGTCGTAGGTGCCGGGAGGGATCTGCTGGAGCGTGCCGGTGAGGTCAAACCCCGGCCTTGCGGCCGCGGCGCCGCTGCCAAGCTCGCGCACGACTTCGTCGCGCGGGCCGCGCGCCCAGGTGGTCGCGTAGTAGCGCTTGGCGCCACCCGTCTTCGTCAATTGGACGACGAGCCAGTCGGACGTCGAAAGCGTTGCGCCGTCAAGCGCCCATCCGTGCAGCATGACGCGATGTTGCCGCGAGAGCCGCCAGGGCGCGCCCGGCTGCGCGCCGTTGACCGTTTGCAGGGCGCAGCGCGCGCCGTCGCGAACGTCACGCCCCGCGATTTCGGGTGGCGCTATTTCCGAGAAGCTCGTGCCAAGGTATTCTGCGCAGGCCGCGAGCGCGAAGGCGACGACGACTGCCGCGGGGCGAATGCGTTTGCACCGGTCGCCCGCCAGCGACGAATGGACAATCGGGCCAAGAGCAATCATGGGTCGTGTGTATGGATGAAACCGCGCTACCGGCCAAGGCCGAACGCTATTACCTGATCCAGTGCCTGCGCCTGTTCGCGGCCTCGTTCGTCGTCGTGTTCCATTCGGTATTGTACGTCAGCACGCACGGTGGGCAGCTGCCGCGCGAGGTCGCGTATTACTTCGGCGAGCTGTCGCAGCTCGGCATCCTCATCTTCTTCGCGATTTCCGGCTTCGTCATCACGAGCTCGATCCAGCGCCGGACGAGCAGCGAATTCCTCTGGCTGCGCTTTCTGCGGATCTACCCGGGCTTCTGGCTCGCCATTGCGATCGTCATCGCGCTCAACTGGGCGGTGTTCGGCGGCTTTGCCTGGAACCGCGGCACGATCTTCGGCATGACGCTGTTGCCGCTGGGCGACGTGCCGCGCCCGCTCGGCAACATCGAGTGGACGCTGGTGTACGAGGTCTTCTTCTATGCGCTGATCGCACTCGTCTGGACCACGCGCTCGAACCGCATGCTCGCAAACTTCTGCCTCGCTTGGGCGGCCGCCATCATCGTCGTCGCCGCCAAGTGGCCATCGTGGGGCACGAGCATTACGGCCACGTTCCCGCGCATTGCGCTCTCCGCCTACAACCTGGCGTTCATCGGCGGCGTCCTCGCGTTCTACATTCACCGCCGCCTCGACCTGCGGTTCGCGCGCACGCTATTCGCCCTCGCTCCCGGGTTCGCGATTGGCGGCGAATTCTTCGAGCAGACCGAATGGAAGCTCCTGTGCGTGAGCCTCGCCGCGTTTTGCCTCGTCGCGGGCACCGCACGCGTCGCGCTCGCGCGGGATGCAAGCAGGGACGGTTTGCTGACGCAGTGGGGCGACGCGTCGTACGGCCTCTATCTGATCCACAATGCGGTCATCGTGCTCGTCTTCAACGCGCTCATCGGCGTCCGGCAGGTGCATTGGCTGGTCGGCATGCTGGGCCTGTTCGCGATCGGCATGGGCTCGGGCCTGCTCTACGGCCAGCTCGAGCACCGCCTTTACGGCATTCTGAAATCGCGCTTTCCCCGCGCGCCATGGCACCGGCGGCCCACCGCCGTGGCGACGATTGCAGCGCCACCAGGTTGATTCGCCGCTGGCGAGTCAACGCGCGCTCAGGTGAGCTCGAGCACCCGATTCGTCTCGCACATCAGGCCGCCGGTTCCACCGAGCATCAGCACGCGCACCACGTAGCGTCCGCGCGGCAACGTGTCGGCGCGTGCCACCAGCTCGAACGCGGCGTTGCGCGCGCCGGGGCCGTCACCCAGCACGTACGCCAGATCGGCACGCGCGCTCCGGAAAGTCGTCACCGCAAAGTAGCGCGCACGATCGCCCGGCGCCGCCAGCTCAACGACGATCCATTCCGAGGCGGGCTTTGCAACATCCTCCAGCGCCCAGCCCCCGAACTTGAGCGGTTTCGCGGTATCGGTGCGCCAGCCGCGGTCCATCGGCACGCCCGTCACGAACTCGACGTTGCAGCGACCGCCCGGGGCGAACGAAAGACCGCGCGCGGGCTCGGGAAACGCCGTGCCAAAAGCCTGCGTGTTGGCCTCGTTTGTGCAGCCGCTGGCGAGCGCGGATGCGACGACGGCGGCAAGGAAGTAGCGCATCGAATGCCTTCAGCGCTTGCGGCAGATACCGACGTGGAAATCGGACGGCAGGTAGCCGGTTTCTTCATAGAGCATCCGGTCCACCTCGATCAGCAGGCGGATGACCGATTCGGATTCCGGCGATCCATCGGTCATTTTCCTGTGATCCAGGCACCGGTAGAGCATGTGCAGGATCGCTCCACCGAACGGCCGCAGGAGCTCGATCTCGAAACGGTGGCGCAGGAACGGCAGGATCAGCGCCGCGCGCACGCCTTCCGACGGGTCTCCCGCGAGCATCGCATCGAGCGTCGGATTGACGTAGCGCGGACGGTCGGCGTTCAGGAACACCGGATCCAGCGTCTCGAGCAGCCGGTTGATCGTCGCAACCTTGCGCTCGTCGAGAATCGCGTAGCAGTCGCCGGTGTACTCGTTGAATACGAGGCGTCCACCCGGGGTCATCCGCCGGTGCACGGCGGTGAGCACCGTGTCGATCTCGCGCACATGGTGCAGCGAGCCGAAGAAGCAGACGAGGTCGAACGTCGCGTCGCCGAGCTTGGCGTCGAAGTCGTCGAACCCGGCTTCGAAGAAGTTGATGCTGCCGATGGCGGCATTGCGCGCATTGTCGCGGGCCATGGCAATCGATTTTGGCGAAAGGTCGAACGCGTCGATATGCGCGACCTTGCCGGTCTGCATCACGACGAGCTCGTGGCCGCCGGCGCCACAGGCGAGCGACAGCGCACGCTCAAATTGCCCCTCGAGCTGATCCTCGAACAGCCAGTTGAGCCAGTATTTGTTGGAGCCGCCGGAGATGCGGCGGTAGACGGCCGTTTCGATCAAGGAATTCTGCGTCCACTGCGAACTTTCGCCGGCGGCCGCATACGCGTCCCAGTGCCGCGAGCTGATGTCCTCGGGCTTCATCGGCGGCGGGACCAGCTGCGGAGCCGCCTGTGGCTCCGATCTCCTGAAACCGCGGCGCGCGCGCCGCGCCACACGCCGGAGGAAGTCGTTGGCGGTCCCCATGGGCGTCACGTAACCCGCCGGATCGTCGCCAGCAAGGCGCCCGGACTCAGCGAAATCAGCCACGACGCGACGAAAAAGGCGAGCCACGTATCGAGCAGCATGCGGGCATTCCGGAAACAAAAATGGGGTGGCCGATGATAGCACTCCGACTGCTGTCGCCGGAGAACGTCGAAGCGTCAGTCCAGAGTGCGGCGGAACACTTTTATTCCCGCGGTGACCACGACCGCCATGAAGAGCGCAATCGGCCACAACTCGGAGGCGATCTCGGCAAACCCGTTGCCCTTCAGCAGCACGCCGCGGACGATGCGCAAAAAGTGCGTGATCGGCAGCACCTCGCCGATCGCCTGCGCCCATCCAGGCATCCCGCGGAACGGAAACATGAATCCGGAGAGCAGGATCGACGGCAGGAAGAAGAAGAACGTCATCTGCATCGCCTGCAGCTGGT
>JBDTLY010000123.1:0-8516 GCA_039934535.1 Casimicrobiaceae bacterium
CAGTGCCTTCTTGAGCGTGTCGGTGTCGAATTCCTTGTTGCCGGTGATGTCGACCTTGCTGATCGTCGGCCGCTCCTGGACAACGACGATCAGCACGTCGTTCTGGACCTCGAGGCGGACATCGCGGAAAAAGCCCGTCGCGAACAGGGCCTTCACGGCCTGCGCGGCCTTCGCGTCGTCGACGCGCTCGCCGACCTTGATCGGCAGATAGGAGAACACGGTGCCCGCTTCCGTCCGCTGCACGCCCTCGACGCGGATGTCCTTGACGACGAACGGATCGAACGCGCGGGCGGCCGACGGCAGCAGCCCGGCGAGCAGCGCGGCAAGCAGCGAGGGGATCGCACGGGCGCGCCAAGCGCGGCGCCGGCCGGCGTTAGAGCAAGCGGGAGAGGTCATTGAAAAACGCCAGCGCCATCAACACTGCCAGCACCGCGATGCCGATGCGCTGGCCGACCTCGAAAGCGCGATCGGAAACGGGACTACCCTTCATCAATTCAGCGAAATAATACAGCAAATGCCCCCCATCCAGAAGCGGAATGGGCAGCAGGTTGAGCACGCCGAGGCTGATGCTGATGAGCGCGAGATAGCCGACGAACACGAGCATGCCTTGATGCGCCGACTGCCCGGCGTAACTCGCCATGGTGATCGGGCCGCTGATGTTCTTGAGCGACGCCTCGCCGGTCAGGATGCGGCCCAGCATCTTCAGCGTGAAAACGGAGAGCTCCCACGTCTTGCGGGCGCCCTGCCCAAGCGCTTCGACAACGCCGTAGCGCACCGTCACCGCGAGCCTCGCCGCGGTCGCCGGGTCGACCTTGAGTTGCACGCCGGCGATGCCGACGCGCTTTCCCGCCTGTTCCACGACATCGGTGGTCAGCGGCACGTCGAATTCGCTGCCGCTGCGCGCGATGCGGAAGGTCACCGGCGCGCCCGGTTTCGCGTTGGTCCGGTTCGCCGCATCGGCGGGTGAGCTCACCGCAACGCCGTCGATCGCGACGATGCGATCTCCCGCGAGGATGCCAGCGCGCGCGGCGGGCTTGCCTTCGATCACGCGGTCGATCACCGGCGCGCCGAGGTCGGCGGTGAGCCCGAGAAGCGGCATGAAGTTGCCTTCCCAGTCGCCCGACGCGAGGCTCGCGAGCGGAACGATGCGCGTCGCCTTGGCGCCATCGGGACGCTCAATCGTGAGCGCCGCGTCGGCGTTGCCGGACGCTCGCAGCATCCGCCAGCGCAGATCCTGCCAGCTCCGTACCGGCGCATCGTCCACGGCCGTCACAAGGTCGCCGTCGCGAACCCCTGCTATCGCCGCGGGCGTGCCTGTCGCCGGCGCCGCGAGCAGCGCGATCTCGCCCGGTACGCCCGCCACGTACGTCCCCGCGAACAGCAGCACCGCGAGCACGAGATTGGCGATGGGTCCCGCCGCCACAATGGCGATCCGCTTGCCGACCCCCTGCCGATTGAACGCGCGCGGCAGGTCCGCCGGCGCCACGTCGCCCTCGCGTTCGTCCGCCATCTTGACGTAGCCGCCGAGCGGGATCGCGGAGAGCGCCCATTCGGTGCGATCCGCGCCGAAGCGCCGCGACCAGACGACGCGCCCGAAGCCGACGGAGAATCGCAGCACCTTGACACCGAGGAGGCGGGCAACCCAGAAGTGCCCGAGCTCGTGAAACACGACGAGCACGCCGAGCACGACGAGGAAGGCGAGCGTTTTCTGGAGGATGTCCATCAGGCGACCAGCAGCGGCGACGGAAGCTTGAGCCACTCGCGCGTGGCCGCGCGCGCTTCCGCGTCGGCGGCCAGGGCGTCGTCGAGCGAGCGCACCGCACGCGCAGGGAGCCGCGCGAGCGCCTCCGCGCAGGCGGGCGCAATATCGAGGTAACGGATGCGGCCGTCGAGGAAGGCGGCGACCGCCACTTCGTTCGCCGCATTGAGGACCGCCGGCGCGGTGCCTGACGCCGACAGCGCGTCGTACGCGAGCGCGAGGCACGGAAAGCGCGCGAAGTCCGGCGCGTCGAACGTGAGCGGACCGCGACGCGCGAGCTCCAGCCGATCCACCCCGGCATCGATGCGGTCCGGGAACGCGAGCGCCTGCGCGATCGGCGTGCGCATGTCCGGATTGCCGAGTTGGGCGAGCACGCTTCCGTCAACGTATTCGACCAGCGAATGGATGACGCTCTCGGGATGGATGACGACCTCGATCGCCTCCCGCGGCACGCCGAAAAGCCAGTGGGCCTCGATCACCTCGAGCCCCTTGTTCATCATCGTCGCCGAATCGACGCTGATCTTGCGGCCCATGACCCAGTTGGGATGCGCGCAGGCTTCGTCGGGCGTGACGGCCGCGAGGTCCGCGGGGGACCGCAGGCGAAACGGCCCGCCCGAAGCGGTAAGGAGGATGCGCCGCACGCCCGCCGCGGCAGGATCGCGCGCCCGGCCCATCGGCAGGCATTGGAAGATCGCGTTGTGCTCGCTGTCGATCGGCAGCAGCACGGCGCCGCCGGCCTCGACCGCGGCCATGAACGCGGCACCGCCGATGACCAGCGCTTCCTTGTTGGCGAGGAGGATCCGCTTGCCCGCGCGCGCAGCAGCGAGCGTGGGCGCGAGTCCCGCGGCACCGACGATCGCCGCGAGCACGGTATCCGCTTCGGGCAAGGTCGCCGCAGCGGTCAGACCCGCCGTGCCGGCGACGACGCGTGTCGGCAGCCCCTCGCCGGTCAGCGCGCGTTCGAGCGAGCGCGCCGCGTCGACGTCGAGCATGGCCGCCACCCGCGGACGGTGGCGTCGGCAAAGAACCGCGAGCTTCTCCCACTGCCGATGCGCGGCGAGGGCCACGACCTCGAACCGCTCGGGATGGCGCGCAATCACGTCGAGCGTCGAGTCGCCGATCGAACCCGTCGCGCCAAGCAGGCTCACCTTTCGAATGGTCATCGGAAAAATGCCTGCGCGAGCAATGCGGCCGCCGGCATCGCCGACAACAGTGCGTCGATGCGATCGAGCAAACCACCGTGGCCGGGCAATATCGTGCCGCTGTCCTTGACCCCGGCGTGGCGTTTCAACAGCGATTCGACGAGGTCGCCGGCGACCGACAGCAGCGTCAATCCCATCATCATGGCAATCCAGATCGCGATCGACACCGGAGAAACTTCGGCGGCGTAGCCCGCGCGCTGCGCAAACGGCACCAGCGCGAACGCATAGATCGCGACCGCGACGAGCGCGCCGTAAACCCCTTCCCAGGTCTTGCCGGGGCTGATCGCCGGCGCGAGCTTGCGCCGGCCGAAGGCGCGGCCGGAAAAATACGCGGCGGTGTCGGCAATCCACACGATCGCCATCGCCGCGAGCACGAGCCACGGACCGCGCGCCTGCAATTGCACGACCGCCGCCCACGCGCCGATCAGCACGACCGCTCCGATTAGCGCCATCGCGGCGGCGGAACCCGGGCGGACGTTGTTGCGCAACCAGACGGGCGCCAGCAGCAGCCAGAACGCGATCGCCGGAGCGCAGAGAGTCACCAGCGTCGGCGTCGGCCAACCGCCATTGCCGAAGCCGGCCGCCGGCACGAGCAGCGCGGCCGCGCCGATGGCTACCACACCCGCGGCAAACAACGATTGCGCGCGACGGCCGAAGCCCGCAAGTCGCGCCCACTCGACCGCGGCCACCGCGATCGCGGCGAGCGCCGCCGTGCCCCACCCGAGCGGCGGCAGCAGGAACAACGCCGCGAGCACCAGCGGAATCAGGATGAGCGCGGTGAGAACGCGTGTGCCGAGCATCGCCGGAGGGAAAGCGCGGGAAACGGCGGCGGGCGTCATGCGCCCTGCGCCGCCGCGACCTGTTCGCTCGTCCGGCCGAAGCGCCGCTCGCGCTCGCGATACCATTCGATCGCGACGTCGAGCGCGGCGGCGTCGAAATCCGGCCACAGCATGGGCGTGAAATAGAGCTCGGTGTAGGCAAGTTGCCAGAGCAGAAAATTCGAGACGCGCTGCTCGCCGCCGGTGCGGATGAAGAGGTCGGGCTCGGGCGCATAGGCCATCGCGAGGAATGGCTCGATGGCTTCGGGCGTGAATCCGGCGCCCTCGCGCGCGGCGCCCGGGTTCGCCGCGAAGTAGCGCCGCGCGGCCTGCGCGATGTCCCACCGCCCGCCGTAGTTGGCGGCGACGGTCAGCGTGAGCCGCGAGTTCGAGGCGGTCAACGCTTCGCCGTCGGTGATCAGCTCGCGAATGCGCCGGTCGAACCGCGTGAGATCGCCGGCGACCTTGAACCGGATGCCATTTTCATGCAGCTTCGCGACCTCCTGCTCCAGCGCGCGCAC
Organism: Casimicrobiaceae bacterium; assembly: GCA_039934535.1. GTDB lineage: Bacteria > Pseudomonadota > Gammaproteobacteria > Burkholderiales > Casimicrobiaceae > CAIWHR01. The sequence continues at coordinate 4,301 of JBDTLY010000123.1, forward strand.
GAACAGGTCCATCAGGATCGAGACTTCATCCTCGGGGCGCCGCCAGTTTTCGCTCGAGAACGCAAACAGCGTGAGGTAGGAAACGCCGCGCTCGGCGCACGCTCGAACGATGCTGCGCACGGCCTCGACGCCCTTCCGATGCCCCGCCACGCGCGGCAGGTGGCGCTGCCGCGCCCAGCGCCCGTTGCCGTCCATGATCACCGCCACGTGGCGCGTGACGCTGAGGCTTTCGGGAATGTCGCGAGTGGAGGAAGTGAACAAGGGGATCGGTCGGCGCGGGCGTCCGCTTCGCTACGTGACCGTCGTCAGACGGCCAAAAGATCTGCTTCCTTCGTCGCGAGAATCTTGTCGATCTCGGCGATGGAGCGGTCGGTGAGCTTCTGCACGTCGACTTGCGCGTGGCGTTCGTCGTCTTCGGCCACCGCGTGGTCCTTCAGAAGTTTCTTGAGGTGCTCGTTGGCGTCGCGCCGGACGTTGCGAACCGCAATGCGCGCGTTCTCCGCCTCGTGCCGGACGACCTTGATGAGGTCGCGGCGGCGCTCTTCCGTGAGAGCGGGCATCGGCACGCGGATCAGGTCGCCGGACGTCGCGGGATTGAGCCCGAGGTCCGAGTCGCGGATCGCCTTTTCGATCACCTGCACCATCTTCTTTTCCCAGGGCTGAACGGTGATCGTCCGGGCGTCTGCCAGCGTGACGTTTGCGCACTGGTTGATCGGCATCGGCGTGCCGTAGTAGTCGACCTGGAGATGGTCGAGCAGGCCCGTGTGCGCGCGGCCCGTGCGAACCTTGGTGAGGTCGTGTTTCAGCGTATCGACCGTCTTGCCCATCTTCTGCTCGGTGGTTTTCTTGATATCGGCAATCATGGTTTTCTCCGGGAGCCGGCCGCGCTCAGCAATGCACCAGCGTGCCCTCGTCGCTTCCCAGGACCACGCGTTTCAGCGCGCCGGGGACGAAGATCGAGAACACCTTGAGCAGCATGTTCTGGTCGCGGCAAAGGGCGAGCGCCGTCGCATCCATCACCTTGAGGTTCTTCACGATCGCTTCGTCGAACGTGAGGTCGGTGTAGCGCTCGGCCGTGGCGTCCTTGTTCGGGTCCGCCGTGTAGACGCCGTCGACCTTGGTCGCCTTCAGCACGATGTCGACGCCCATCTCGCGGCCGCGCAACGCGGCGGCGGTGTCGGTCGTGAAGAACGGGTTGCCCGTGCCGGCGGCGAAGATCACGACCTTGCGCTCCTCGAGGTAGCGCAGCGCCTTGCCGCGAATGTAGGGCTCGGCGACCTGGTCCGTGCGCAGCGCCGACTGCACGCGCGACTCGACGCCGGCGCGGCGGAGCGCGTCCTGCAGCGCGAGCGCGTTCATCAGCGTGGCCAGCATGCCCATGTAATCCGCGGTGGCGCGGTCCATCCCCGCGGCGCCGGGCGCCACGCCGCGGAAGATGTTGCCGCCGCCGATGACGATGGCGACTTCCACGCCGAGCCGTGTCACTTCGGCGATCTCGGCGACGATCCGGTCGATCACCTCGCGGTTGATCCCGTACGCGTCGGCGCCCATCAGCGCCTCGCCGGAGAGCTTCAGCAGGATGCGTCGATACGCGGGTTCGCTGACCGCCGCCGGGACAGCGGCGACGGCGGCGATCGGCGCGACGGCAGCGGGCGGATTCATGGGCGAAGCCTCCGTGATTACGAGGGGTGGACGTCGCGAGTGCCGCGTCCGACCGAATTGTTGTTCAGACCTTGGCCATCGCTGCGACCTCGGCGGCGAAGTCGTCCTTCTTTTTCTCGATGCCCTCGCCGACGACGTACAGCGTGAACGATTTCACCGTGCTGCCCTTCGACGCAAGGTACTTCTCCACGGTCTCCTTGTCGTTCTTCACGAACGGCTGCCCGAGAAGCGTGACGCCGGCCAGAAATTTGTTGACCTTGCCCTCGACGATCTTGACCGCCATTTCGCCGGTCTTGCCATCTTCCGCGGTTTGCGCCGCGAAGATCGAGCGTTCCTTTGCGATGACGTCCGCAGGCACTTCGTTGCGCGATACGCAAACTGGACGGATGTTCCCCGGCGCGGTGGTCGCGGCGATGTGCATCGCGACATCCTTGCCGGCCAGCTCGTCGCCTTCGATCTCCACGGTGACGCCGACACGGCCGCCGCCGTGAAGGTATTGGACGACTTTCGCGTTCGTCGCGATGCGAACGAAGCGGCGGATCGACACATTTTCGCCGATCTTCTGCACTAACGCCTGGCGAATCGTTTCGATCGTGCCACCGTCGAACGGCAGCGTCGACGCGGCCGTGACATCCGTCGGGTTTTTCTCGGCAATCAACCGGGCAACGTTCGACGCGAAATTGCGGAAGTCGTCGTTCTTCGAGACGAAGTCGGTCTCGCAGTTGACTTCGACCATCGCGGCCAACTTGCCGTCCGCCGCCCGCCATGCGCCGATGATCCCTTCGGCCGCCACACGGCTCGCCGCCTTCGAGGCCTTGGCGCCGCTCTTCATCCGCAGCAGGTCCTCGGCCTTCGTGAGGTCGCCCGCGCTTTCGGTCAGCGCCTTCTTGCATTCCATCATGCCCAGCCCGGTGCGCTGGCGCAGTTCCATCACCATGCTAGCGGCGATTTCCGCCATTTTGATGCTCCGTATCTCGTTATCCTTCGGAACCGCGAAAATGCCGCAAGTTCCGAAACAGTCGTTCAAAAAAAGGGGCCGCGGCCCCTTTTGTCGGCTTCGATCACGCGGCCGGTTCGGAAACCTCGACGAATTCCTCCCCCGCCTGGACGATTTCCTGGATCACGAGGCTCCTGCCTTCGAGCACGGCGTCGGCCGCCCCGCGCGCGTACAGCCGGATCGCGCGGCTCGAATCGTCGTTGCCGGGAATCACGTGCGCGATGCCGAGCGGCGAATGGTTGGTATCGACGACGGCGACGATCGGGATGCCGAGCTTCATCGCCTCGGTGACCGCGATCTTGTGGTAGCCGACGTCGATGACGAAGAGTGCGTCGGGCAGGCCGTTCATCTCCTTGATGCCGCCCAGGCTCTTGTCGAGCTTGTCGCGCTCGCGCTGCAGCGTCAGGGCCTCGCGCTTGTTCATCTTCTCGAGCGTGCCGTCTTCGCGCATCACCTCGAGGTCCTTCAGGCGCTTGACCGACGCCTTGACCGTCTTGAAGTTGGTGAGCATGCCGCCGAGCCAGCGGGCGTCGACGTACGGCATGCCGCAGCGGCGGGCTTCCTCGGCGACGATTTCGCGCGCCTGGCGCTTGGTGCCGACGAACAGGATCGTGCCCTTGTTCGACGCCAGTTGGCGGATGAACTTCATCGCCTCCTGGTAGAGCTCCATCGTCTTTTCGAGGTTGACGATGTGAATCTTGTTGCGGTGGCCGAAAATGTACTCGGCCATTTTCGGGTTCCAGTACCGCGTCTGGTGGCCGAAGTGGACCCCGGCTTCCAGCATTTGACGCATCGTGACGGACATTCAATGACTCCTGACAGGGTTGGACCACGACCCGCATGTCGGCTCGAGCTGCTGCCCCACAATTGCGTCGGGACGGCGGTTCGGGCACCCTGAGGTGCGCGGGTCTGCGAATTTCCCGATCCGTCCCGGGTTGGAAAAACCCGGAAGAACAGGCGGCGGATCGAGCTAACATTCAATTTTAGCACGGATTTTTCCCCCGGGCGAGCGTGCGGGAGCCCCTTGCGCCGGCCCCGCCGCACCGATCTAACTCGAATCCATGTCCGCCACCGAATCCCTCCCCGCATCACCCGCCGCGCCGAATCCCGCGCTGATGGCCGCCCGCGATGCGGCGGTCGTCTGCGACCTCGCCCCGCTCGCCATCCTTGCGATTTCGGGCCCGGATGCCGCCGCCTTTCTCCAGGGCCAGCTGTCGAGCGACGTGCCGGCCCTGGCGCCGGATTCCGCCCAATTCACCACCTTCAACTCGCCCAAGGGGCGGATGCTCGCCAATTTCGTCCTGTGGCGCGAAGGCCCCGACGACTTCCGCGCGCTCGTGCCCGGCGACCTCGCGGCACCGGTCCGGAAGCGGCTGGCCATGTTTGTCCTCCGGTCGAAGGTCACGCTTGCAGACGTGTCCGACGGCAGCGCGCGCTTCGGCGTGGGCGGCCCGAAGGCTGCGGACGCGCTGCGGGCGGCCTCCGCCGACGCGCCCGGGACGCTGGCGGTGGTCCGCGCGAACGGGGCCACGTTGCTCGGGCTGCCCGGACCGCGTT
>JBDTLY010000124.1:0-8444 GCA_039934535.1 Casimicrobiaceae bacterium
GTGTGCCCCAGTAACGCTGGCGGCTCACGCCCCAGTCGCGCAGACGCCAGGTGGTTTTCTTGCCGCCCAGGCCGCGCAGCTCCAGGGCTTTGGCGACCGCGTCGATCGCGAGCTTGAAGCCGAGGCCGCTGTAGACGTCGGAATTGATCGTCACGGCGCGTTCGCCGCTCGGGTCTTTCAACGAGTACCAGTCCTGCCAGTGGTCGTAGGTGAAGTGCGGCTCGCCGTCGACGTGAATGACCTGCAGGATGTCGAGGCCGTACTTCTTCGCGAACGCGAAGTCGCGCTCGTCGTGGCCGGGCACGCCCATCACGGCGCCGTCGCCGTAGCTCATCAGCACGTAGTTGCCGACCCAGACCTCGATCTGCTCGCCGGTGAGCGGATGGGTGACGAACAGGCCCGTCCGCATCCCCTTCTTTTCCATCGTCGCGAAGTCCGCTTCCTTCACGCTGCCGAGCCGGCACTCGTCGACGAATGCGGCCAGCGCCGGATTCGAACTCGCCGCGTGAAGCGCCAGCGGATGCTCGGCGGCGACCGCGCAGAACGTGACGCCCATGATCGTGTCGGCGCGCGTCGTGAAGACGTACATCCGGCCATCGCCGATGAGGGCGCCATCGGTGCCGCGGATGTCATGCGTAAATGCGAAGCGCACGCCCACGCTCTTGCCGATCCAGTTCGCCTGCATCGTCTTCACGCGCTCGGGCCAGCCGGGCAGCTTGTCGAGATACGCGAGCAGCTCTTCCGCGTAGTCGGTGATCCGCAGGTAATACATCGGGATCTCGCGCTTCTCGACCGGCGCGCCCGAGCGCCAGCCGCGGCCGTCGATCACCTGCTCGTTCGCGAGCACCGTCTGGTCCTCCGGATCCCAGTTGACCACGGCCGTCTTCTTGTACGCGATGCCCTTTTCCAGCATCTTGAGAAAGAACCACTGGTTCCACTTGTAGTACTCGGGATCGCAGGTCGTGAGCTCGCGCGACCAGTCGAGCGCCCAGCCCATCGGCTGGCACTGGGCCTTCATGTAGGCGATGTTCTCGTAGGTCCACTTCGCGGGCGGCATCCCGGCCTTGATGGCGGCATTTTCTGCCGGCAGCCCGAACGCGTCCCAGCCCATCGGCGCCAGCACGTTGTACCCGTTCATGCGCATGTACCGGTACATCATGTCGCCGATCGTGTAGTTGCGCACGTGCCCCATGTGCAGCTTGCCCGACGGATAGGGCAGCATCGACACGCAATAGAATTTCTTCCGATCGGCGCGCTCGACCGCCCGATAGGCGTCGTCGGCCTTCCACCGGGCCTGCGCGGCGGCCTCGATCTCGGCGGGGTTGTAAGGTTTCATGTGGGGGTCGCGGGAAAAACGCCAGGCGTTCAGGAGCAGCCGATTATACCGGCGGGAGCGCTCTTCCCGTCGCGTCACCCGCCCGGCAGCGTGGGCACGAGAAGCGCGTAGACGCCGAGTGCTGCAAACAGCAGCGCCGCCGCGATGCGCACGGCCTTGAAGGGAATTCGCGCCGATGCGGTGTTGCCGATCAGCACGACGGGGACGTCGGCGAGCAGCATGCCGGCGGTGGTGCCGAGGACGACGGCGACGAGCGAGTCGAACCGCGCCGCCAGCACCATGGTCGCGACCTGCGTCTTGTCGCCCATTTCGGCGAGGAAGAACATGCCGGTGGTGACGCCGAAGACGCCCCAGCGCGATATCGGCGCGGGTTCGTCCTTGTCGAGCGTGTCGGGCTTCAGCGCCCAGAGCGCGACCGCGAAAAACGAGATCGCGACGGCCCAGCGCAGCACGTCCGGAGGCAAGGCGTTGCGCGCGAAATTGCCGAGCAGCCCGGCGAGCGCATGGTTGACGAGCGTCGCCGCAAGAATCCCGGCGATGATCGGCAGCGGCTTGCGGAAGCGCGCGGCCAGCATCAGCGCAAGGAGCTGCGTCTTGTCGCCGATTTCGCCGAGCGCGACCACACCCGCCGAAACGAGGAAGGCTTCCATGGGAATCGAGGACTTGTTCCGGGTGTTGACCCGGCATGATGCCGCCGGTCGGCCAGGGCGATGCGGCGGGCGGGGCAGGGGCCCATCCGCCTGCGGCAGTGCGGCGGACCGGTAGAATTATAGCTTCGCCCGCCGGGAACCATCCCGGCGACGCCGAACCCAACCCTTTGGCCCCCATCATCGATCGATTCGAATGACTTGTCCGCCCCTGCCGCGCTCGACGCTGCGCTTCCTGTTCTGGGGGGCGGCGCTTGTGCTCGCGTTGCCGTCTGCGGCGGCGCCGGTGCGCACCGAGCACGTCGAGGCGGAATTGGTCGCGGGAAGTACGGCGCTCGTCCCGGGCCAGCCGTTGACCGTGGCGCTGCGCCTCGGGATCGACAAAGGATGGCACACGTACTGGAAGAACCCGGGCGACTCGGGGCTTCCCACCACACTCGAATGGAAGCTGCCGGGCGGCGTCAACGCTGGCCCGATCGAGTGGCCCGCGCCGCACCTGCTCCCCGCAGGGCCGCTCCTCAACTACGGCTACGAGAACGAGGTGCTGCACCTCGTCACGCTGACCACGGTGCCGGATTTTCTGTCGGGTCGCGACGTGAAGGTCGCCGCGCGCGCTGACTGGCTCGTGTGCAAGGAGACGTGCATCCCCGAAGGCGCCGACCTCACGCTGACGCTGCCCGTGGCCAACGCCGCGGAACCCGATCCGCGCTGGGGCAAGGCGATCGCGGCGGCAAAGGCCGCGTTGCCGCAGCCGCTTGCGGGGTGGCAAGTTGTCGCCGAAGGGCGCGGCGCGACGATCGCGCTGAAGCTCGTTCCGCCCCCGGGCGCCGCCGATCCGGGCGGGGTGCGCTTTTTCGCGGACGCCATCGACCGCATCGAGCCGTCGGCGCCGCAGCCGCTCGCGCGCGAAGGAAATGGCTACCTGCTGACCCTGCCGGTCGCCAGCACGTTGAATGGCGCCTTCGGCAAACTGACCGGCGTCGTCACCGCGGCAAACGGCTTCGGCGTGAAGGAGGGGGCCCGTGCCGCGACGATCGACGTCGCGCTGAACGGCGCCGTTTCCCCGCCGCCGCGCGCGGGCCTCCCCCCGGCGCCGGCGCTCAATCTCGCGCCCGCACCGGTTGAAGCGGATGGGCTCGGGCTAGCCATCGCGATCGTATCGGCGTTCATCGGCGGCATCCTGCTCAACCTGATGCCATGCGTGTTCCCGGTGCTCTCGATCAAGGTGCTGGGCTTCGCGACGCATCACGACACGAAGCCGACGCTGCATCACGAGGCCATGGCGTTCGCAGGCGGCGTGATCCTGACGTTCGTCTCACTGGGCCTCCTGCTGTCGGCGCTGCGTGCCGCCGGGGAACAGCTGGGCTGGGGCTTCCAGCTGCAGTCTCCGTCGGTGGTGGTGGCGCTTGCCATCCTGTTCTTCGTGCTGGCGCTGAATCTTTCCGGCGTGTTCGAGTTCGGCCAGCTCGCGCCGTCGAGTGTCGCCGAGTGGTCGAGCAGGAACCGGACGGTGGACGCGTTCGGTTCCGGCGTCCTCGCAGTCGTCATCGCATCGCCGTGCACGGCGCCGTTCATGGGCGCGGCGCTCGGGTTCGCGATGGCCGGCGGCATCGCGATGATGCTCACGGTGTTCGTCGCGCTCGGCATCGGCATGGCGCTGCCCTATGTGCTCCTCGCATGGTTCCCCGGCTGGCGCAAACGTCTGCCGCGTCCCGGGCCGTGGCTCGCGCGCTTCAAGCAGCTGCTGGCGTTTCCTCTTTATGCAACGGTGATCTGGCTCGCGTGGGTGCTGGGCGCGCAGCGCGACAACGACGCGGTGCTGCGCCTTTTCGTCGTGCTGCTCGGCATCGGCTTTGCGCTGTGGGCGTGGCGGATCGTTCGTGGCGGAGGGGCACGGCCGTGGGGGATCGCGGGCTTCGCGGTGCTTGCAGGCACGGCGGTCGTCGCGTGGCCGCTCTTCACGCCGGACACGGAACCCGCAAAATCGGCCAGTACTTCGTCGCCGGCAGCGGCCGGCGAATGGGCGCCGTTCACGCCGGCGCGGGTCGCCGATCTCACCGCATCCGGGCGGGCCGTCTTCGTCGATTTCACCGCGGCATGGTGCGTGACCTGCCAGGTGAACAAGCGACTGGCGCTCAACGCCGATGCCGTGCGCGCGGATTTCGCGAAGCGCAACGTCGCGCTCGTGCGCGCCGATTGGACTCGCCGCGATCCGGCGATCACCCAGGCGCTCACGGCGCTCGGCCGCAGCGGGGTCCCGGTCTATGTCCTGTACCGGCCGGGCAAGGCGCCGCTTTTGCTGCCCGAGGTCCTGCAGCAGCAGACGGTGCTCGACGCGCTTGCTACACTTTAGGTTGTCTTGATGGACTGATGGAGGTCACGATGCGCATTCCCACCTTTGCCGTCTCCTTCGTTGCCGCCGCGTTGCTGGCGCCTGCGGCTGCCCTCGCGCAATCGCCCGGCGTCGCAGCGCCCGCGTTCACGCTCACCGACACCGCCGGCAAGACCGTGCAGCTCGCGGACTACCGCGGCAAGTACGTGGTCCTCGAGTGGACCAATCCTGAATGCCCGTTCGTGCGAAAGCATTACACGAGCGGCAACATGCAGGACCTGCAGAAGGAATGGGGCGCGCGCGAGGTCGTCTGGCTGTCGATCAATTCGACCAACACCGGCAACTACGAGTTCAAGACGCCGGCGCAGATGGCGAGTTGGATGCACGGGCAGGGCGCGGCACCGAAGGCCACGCTGATCGACGGCACCAGCGTTACCGCCCGCACCTACGCGGCGCGCGCCACGCCGCACATGTTCGTCATCGATCCCGCTGGCACCGTGCTCTACAACGGCGCGATCGACGACCGGCGCACGTCGAACCCGGCGGATGCGAAGGCCGCGCGCAATTACGTGCGCGCCGCGCTGACCGAGGCGATCGCCGGAAAGCCCGTGACCGTCGCGTCGACTTCGCCGTACGGCTGCAGCATCAAATACTGACCGCGGCTATTTCGCCTCTTCGGCGCGTCGGATCCGCTCGGCGTTCGACGGGTGCGTCCCGAGGTAGCGCATCACCGCGCTGTCGTCCTTGTCGCCGCCGGTCTCCTTCGCGAGGCGGCGCATCGCGTCCGCGAACGCCTGCGGCGACACGCCGTGGCGCTTCAGGTGCGCAAATGCGTAATCGTCGGCTTCCGCCTCGAACTGCCGCGAATAGCCCGACCGCAGAAGCATCGTCGGGAGCGCGGCCGCGAGGAACGTGACGCCGGCGGCGTCGCCGGCCAGCGCCGTCATCAGCACGGCGATCCCGGAACTTTGCAGCACGAGCCGCATCGCATGCCGGCCGCGCACGTGGCCGATCTCGTGGGCAAGCACCGCGAGGAGCTCGTCGTCGCTGCCGACCGCGTCGACCATTTCGTCGGTGATTACGATCGTGCCGCCGGGGAGCGCAAACGCATTGGCGTGCCCGGCATGGCGGAACACGACGGCGTAATGTTCTTCACCTTCTTCGCCGGCGACGAACGCGTCGAATTTGTCTTCCCATTCCTCCTGTTCGTCGGTCGACAGCTGCGACGGCTTCATGACCGTCTTGTCGAGCGACTTCAATGCCTGCTCGCCCAGGTACTGCTCGACCTCCGGGCTGATGCTGCGCGCGACGGGATCGGCGCCGAGCGGAAGCAGAACGGCCACGACGAGCCAGATGCACGCAGCAGTGATCGCAATGCCCGTGAATACGGCCCACCAGCGGGATTCGACCGCATAGGCCGCGCGCGCGACGATCCCGCGCTCCGGCCACAGCGCGGCAACCGCCGCGTGCTCTTCCGACTCGATGCGCTCGCCGTCCGGCAGGCGCAGGACGCGCGGGACGCCCGGGATCGGCGCGTCGGCGACGACGGCGGCGCGCGGAAGCCTTGCGGTGACCGTGCCGTCGCAGATCGAGACGTCGTCGCCCTGTTCCTCCACGCGCACAAGCACCGCGGTCGCCGTGCGGCCGTCGTGGAGGACGCCGTCGAACGCGATCACAGCGAAACGTCCACGTTGAAGAGATCGCCGACTTCGGAACCGGTCGCGGTCCCGATGGCGCCCGCGGCGGCGGCGAACGACGTGAGCGGCGCCGTCCCGACTACGCAAAGGCGGCGCGCCCGGTAGCGCGCCATCCGGACCGTCACCCACGGCACCGCGAGCCCCACGGTGGCGATGACCGCGACGATGTTGCTCAAGTAAAGCCACGCGAGGTCGCGCGCGCGCAGCGTGCTGCGGCAGCGCAGCGGCCCGACGATCGCGCCGTTCAACGTCAGGTTGCCGATGCGCGCCTGGAGATACGCGAACACAACGAGATACGCGGTGTAGAGCACGCCAATCGGAACGAAAAAGAAGAGGGGCGATGGGTCCTTGGGATGCGCGCCCGACGCGGTCATCGCGCCGACGCCGATACCGACCGCCATCAGCACGCCGGCGCCGGTCATCATCAGGAAGGCGAGCAGGTAGGCCACGATGAAACCGCCGGCCTCCATGTCGGCCGTGAACGGTTCCGCGCCGAAACGGTGTCGCTCGACGATGAAACGCGCGCGCCGCATCCGGAACCACGGATACGCGAAGCCGAGCGAGACGATGACGATCGCGCCGAAAGCCAGCAGCACCTTTGCGGCTTCACGGATCGTGCCGTCGAACGCGAACGCGACGTTGCGCCACGAGGAATTGCGGGCGTTGAACCGCGACGAGGCGACGATGATCCATGGCGTGAGGAGCACGAGCAGCACGATGAACCCCGCTTGCACAAACCAGAGGAAATGCCCCGAGAAAGCAATGCCGCCGAAGAGCAGCAGGGCGATGATGCGGCCCTTGAGAATCGAAATCGGCGAGGCGCGGTATTCGAAGCCGGAGCCGTCGAGCCGCGTGTGCGCGTACAGAAAGCGGCGCTTGCGCACCTTGCCCCATGCCGAGTAGACGCCCAAGGTCAGCAGCGACAGGCACAGGCTGACGGCCCAGATGCGGAAATAGTCGGCGGTGCGGCCGGTGAAGGTGAAGGGATGGATCGACAGCGGCGCGGCGTGGGTGTCGGCCATGAGATCGCGATTGTAACGGGCAACGCGGCGCGGGCACCGTGTCCCCGCTCGCCTTTTCGCGTAAGCTTTGCGGCGAGATGGAGCATCGTCGGACCGTTCGCACGCCCGGGTCTCGCGCCATGCTGGCGTCGTGGGCCGGTGCATTTGCACTGGCAGCCTGCGCGCCCGCGGGCGAGGCGCCGCTGACCGGCTATATCGAAGGCGAGTACGTGCGTGTCGCGGCGCCGTTCGCGGGGACGCTGCAGCAGCTCTCGGTGCGCCGCGGCGCACAGGTCGCGGCAGGCGCGCCCCTCTTCGCGCTCGAGCGGGAGAACGAGACGGCGGCACGGCGCGAAGCGGCGGAGCGCCTCACGGGAGCCGAAGCGCGGCTCGCGAACCTGCAGACGGGCAAGCGGTCGCCCGAAATCGAAACCGTCGCCCAGCAGCTGCAGCAGGCGCGCGCCGCGCGGGACCTGTCCGCCGCCAATCTGAAGCGCCAGCAACAGCTTCTTGCCAGCGGCTTCGTCAGCATGGCGGTGGTCGACGACGCGAGCGCGCAGCTGAAGCGCGACGAAGCGCACGTGGCCGAGATGACGGCAACGGTGACGACGACGAAGATGCCCGCGCGCGACGCGGAGATCCGCGCCGCTGAGGCCGATGCGCGCGCGGCGCGCGAAGTCGTCGCGCAAAGCGATTGGCGGCTTTCGCAGCGTGCAGTCGCGGCGCCCGCGACCGGCCTCGTCAACGACACGTATTACACGGTGGGCGACTTCGTCCCTGCCGGGAGCCCGGTGGTGAGCCTGTTGCCGCCCGGCAACGTGAAGGCGCGCTTCTACGTGCCGGAGTCCTTGCTGGCAAGGATTCGCGCCGGCGTTGAAGTGAAGCTGACCTGCGATGCTTGCGGCGCGCCGATTCCCGCGACCGTCGATTACGTCTCGAACCGGGCCGAATACACGCCGCCGGTGCTTTACTCCAAGGAAAACCGCGGCAAGCTCGTGTTCCTGGTCGAGGCCCGGGCCGCAGCCGCGGAGACCGCGAAATTGAAACCCGGCCAGCCGATCGACGTGACGCTGCCGTGAGCGCCGCAGGGCCGCACCGAACGCCCGCGCGCGCGCCCGACGTCGTCATCGACGTTCGCGGCCTCAACAAGCATTTCGGCGCCAACCACGTGGTCCGCGATTTGTCGCTTTCGGTGCGACGCGGCGAGATATTCGGATTCCTGGGGCCGAACGGCAGCGGCAAGACGACGACGATCCGCATGCTCTGCGGCCTGCTGACGCCGGACTCGGGCGAAGGCACGTGCCTCGGCTACGACATCCGGCGCGAATCCTATGAGATCAAGTGCCGCGCCGGTTACATGACGCAGCGGTTTTCGTTCTGGGAAGACCTGACGATCCGCGAGAACCTGCGCTTCGTCGCGCGCATGTACGG
>JBDTLY010000125.1:0-8390 GCA_039934535.1 Casimicrobiaceae bacterium
GCGTTGGCGGCGGTTCCAACGCGATGGGCATCTTCTATCCGTACATCCCGCACAAGGGCGTGCGTCTGATCGGCGTCGAGGCGGCGGGGGAGGGCATCGCGACCGGGCACCACGCCGCGTCGCTGACAGCGGGTCGGCCCGGCGTGCTGCACGGCAATCGCACGTACCTGCTGCAGGATGCCGATGGACAGATCGTCGAGACGCATTCGATCTCGGCCGGCCTCGACTATCCCGGCGTCGGGCCCGAGCATGCGTGGCTCAAGGACACGAAGCGGGCCGAATACGTGTCGATCACCGACGACCAGGCGCTCGCCGCCTTCCACGAATGCTGCCGCATCGAGGGCATCATCCCGGCGCTCGAGTCGGCGCACGCGCTCGCGTATGCCGCGGAGCTCGCGGCGACAATGGACAAGGACAAGATCCTGCTCGTCAATCTTTCCGGCCGCGGCGACAAGGACATGAACACGGTGGCGGAGCGGTCGGGGCTCAAGTTCTACTGCCGGCCGGAGTGCGACCCGGCCATTCGCGCAAAAAAGCCCGCATGAACCGCATCGACAGCACGTTCGCGAAGCTCCGCGCCGCCGGGCGCACCGGACTCGTCCCCTATGTCACGGTCGGCGACCCGACGCTGGCGTTGACGTTGCCGATCATGCACGCGCTGGTGGCGGCGGGTGCCGACGTGATCGAGCTCGGCGTTCCGTTTTCCGATCCAATGGCCGACGGTCCGGTCATCCAGCGCGCTTCGGAGCGGGCACTCGCCCACCATGTCGGCTCGAAGGACGTCCTTGCCACGGTCGCCGCATTCCGCCGGACGGACACGGTGACGCCCGTCGTGCTGATGGGATACGCCAATCCGATAGAAGCGATGGGTGTTGAGGTTTTCGCCGACCGCGCCCGCGACGCCGGCGTCGACGGCGTGCTCGTCGTCGACTACCCGCCCGAGGAAGCGGACGAGTTCGCGCAACTGCTCGGCGCGCGCGCGATGGCGCCGATTTTCATGCTGTCGCCGACGACGCCGGACGCGCGCATTGCGGCCGTTGCGCGGATCGCGCGCGGCTACGTCTATTACGTCTCGCTCAAGGGCGTCACCGGCGCGGGCAATCTCGACTCCGCGGAGGTCGCGCGCAAGCTCGTCGAAATCCGGCGGCATGTATCGTTGCCGGTGGGCGTAGGCTTCGGCATTCGCGACGCGGCGAGCGCGCAGGCGATCGCCGCCCATGCCGACGCCGTCGTCATCGGCAGCCGCATCATCCAGGAAATCGAGGCCGGCCCGCCGGCGACCGCCGCCGAGCGCGCGGGTGCGTGGCTCGCGGGCATACGCAGCGCGCTCGACGCGATGCAAAAGCGCGCGGCGTAGCGAGAGGGCCGAATGAGCGAGCGGCGCGAAGCGCAGGCCCGAAGGGCGCGTCCGCGAGCGATTGAGCGCGGCCGACGCAACAGCGCAACGGGAAGCACGGAACGTTCGGAGGCCGCACGATGAGCTGGCTGCAAAAACTCCTGCCACCGCGCATCAAGAGCACGCCGGGCGTGAAGAAGACGGCCGTGCCCGAGGGCCTGTGGATCAAGTGCCCCGCCTGCGAAGCGGTGCTGTATCGGACCGATCTCGAAAACAACCTGTTCGTCTGCCCGAAATGCGCGTACCACCAGCGCGTGCCGGCGCGGGAGCGCATCGACCAGCTGCTCGATCCCGAAGGGCGCTTCGAGATCGGCTCGGAAGTGGTGCCGGTCGACAGCCTCAAGTTCAAGGACCAGAAGAAATATCCGGAGCGGCTCGCGGCGGCGCTCGAAGAGACGGGCGAGACGGATGCTCTCGTGGTGATGCAAGGCAGCATCAAGGGCGTGCCGCTCGTGCTCGCCTGCTTCGAGTTCGAATTCATGGGCGGGTCAATGGGCTCGGTGGTGGGCGAGCGCTTCGTGCGCGGCGTGCGCGTCGCCTACGAAAGCCGCATTCCCTTCGTCTGCATTTCGGCCTCGGGCGGCGCGCGGATGCAGGAGGGCGTCAATTCGCTGTTCCAGATGGCGAAGACCACCGCCGTGCTGCAGGAGCTCACGAAGGCGCAGCTGCCCTTCGTGTCGATCCTGACGGACCCGACGATGGGCGGCGTGTCGGCGTCGTTTGCGTTCGTGGCGGACCTCGTGCTCGCGGAACCGGGCGCGCTGATCGGCTTTGCCGGCCCCCGCGTGATCGAGCAGACCGTGCACGAGAAGCTTCCCGAAGGATTCCAGCGCGCCGAGTTCCTGATCGACAAGGGCGCGCTCGACATGATCATCGACCGGCGCCAGTTGCGCGACGAACTGCCGCGGATGCTGGCGATGCTGTCGAAGCAGCCGTCACCGGCGGCCTGAAAGTAGGGTCAGACTCGACTTTCCGGACGCTGACTGATCTCGACCGCCACAACCGAAAGTCGAGTCTGACCCTACTTTCCCGCCGCCCCGCCACCGTTGCCGCGTGGCTCGCGCATCTCGAGACGCTGCACCCCAAGGCGATCGCGATGGGGCTCGACCGCGTCGCCAACGTGCGGGGGCGCATGGACGCGGCGCTCGGCTGCCCCGTCTTCACCGTCACCGGAACGAACGGCAAGGGCTCGACCTGCGCGCTCCTGGAGTCGATGCTGGTTGCCGCCGGATACCGCACCGGCCTGTACACGTCGCCGCACCTGTCCTCGTACAACGAGCGCGTGCGGATCGATGCATCACCGGCGACGGATGACGCGCTCGTCGCGGCGTTCAACGCCGTCGAGGATGCGCGCGCCGACGTCCCGCTGACGTATTTCGAGCACGGCACGCTCGCCGCATTCTGGCTCTTCGCCCGCGCAGACCTCGCGGCGGCGGTGCTCGAGGTGGGACTCGGCGGACGGCTCGACGCCGTCAACGTCGTCGATGCCGATGTCGCCGTGGTGACGAGTGTCGATCTCGACCACATGGATTACCTCGGCCCGACGCGCGAGGACATCGGGCGCGAGAAGGCCGGCATCTTTCGCGCGGGGCGCCCCGTGGTCTGCGGCGAGCCCAATCCGCCGGTCGCGCTTCTTGCGCACGCGCGCGTGCTGGGTTCGCCGCTGTCGCTGATCGGCCGCGATTACGGTTTCACGATCGGCGAGGGACAGTGGGACTATTGGGGCCCCGGCGGTCGGCGCCATGGCCTTCCGCACCCCGCCCTGCGCGGCGCGATCCAGCTCGTCAACGCGGCGACGGCAATCACGGCGCTCGATCTTCTCCACGACTGTCTGCACGTGACTGCGGGTGCGCTCCGGATGGGCCTCGTCTCGGTCGAGCTCGCCGGCCGTTTCCAGGTCCTGCCCGGACGGCCGACCATCGTCCTCGACGTCGCGCATAACCCGCACGCCGCGCGCGTTTTTTCGGCGGCACTCGCAACGATGGGCTTTCATCCGCGCACGATTGCCGTCTTCGGAATGCTCGCCGACAAGGACATCGGCGGCGTCATCGCGGCGATGATCCCGCGCGTCGACCGCTGGCATGTCGCGACGCTGCCCCCGCCGCGTGGCGCGAGCGCCGCATCTGTCCGCGACGCGCTGGCGGCCGCGGGTGTCGCGCCGGCGGACGTGCGCACATTCGACGACGTCGCGTCGGCGTACCGCGCCGCGCGGGGCGAGGCGGACGAAGCTGATAGAATTGCTGTTTTCGGATCGTTCCTGACCGTCGCCGCGGCGCTCTCCGCGCGATGACGCGGACACGACACGGGGCATGGCTGAACGCATCGCCGACAATGCCGACCTCGCGGTCGACGAGCTGAAACGCCGGGCACGGCGCCGCCTGGTCGGCGCGGTCGTGCTGGCGCTCGCCGCGGCAGTAATCCTGCCGATGCTGCTCGAGAAGGACCCGAAACCGCTCGGCGACGACGTCTCCGTGCAGATTCCGCCGATCGACGAGGGCCGCTTCGTCAATCGACTCACCGGGCGGGCGGGAGATTCGAAGAGCGCGCCGAAATCCGACCCGAAGGCATTGTCGAAAGCAGGGGCGCCGAAGCAGGACGCCGCACCCGCGACGATTCCCGCTCCGATCACGGTCACGCCGGCGGCGCCGGTAGCCGACAGCGCATCCTCGCCGGTGCCGGCGCCGACCAGCGTCGCCGCGCAGAAAAAATCGGTCGCCGAAGCTGAACAGCGCGTGCTCTCGCCGGGATCGAAGTCCACCGCCAAGGCCGACGTCAAGGCCGCGCCGGAAGCCAAGGTCGATACACCGATGCCGGCGCCGGTGGTGGCGACCGCATTGCCGCCCAAGAGCGAGCCGATGGCGCCCGTCGCAGCGGCGCCCGCAAAAGGCGAAAGCTTTGCCGTGCAGATCGCCGCGTTCACCGACGACAAGGGCGCCAATTCGCTGGCCGGCAAGTTGAAAAAGGCCGGCTACGCCTCCACCTACACCGAGCCCGTGGAAACGAGCCGCGGCACCCTGTGGCGCGTGCGCGTGGGCGGCTATGCGACGCGTCAGGAAGCCGAGGCGGCGCGCGCGAAGCTCAAGGCCGAGGGCTGGAACGGCCTGGTCGTTGCCGCGAAATAGCGCGGCGCATGCTTCGGCGCGGACGATGCGGTCCACGCTTCAACGAAACACCCATGCCCTATTTTGATCTGGCCGTCGTCGCAGTGATCGTGCTGTCGACGATCTTCGCATTCTTCCGCGGCGTCGTGCGCGAGCTGATCGCGACGGTGGCGTGGATCGTCGGGCTCGTCGCGGCGCTCGCCTATGCGGACAGAGTCGCGACGCTGTTCGCCGGGTTCGACATTGCTCCCGTGGTCCGGCACATGCTCGCATTCGTGCTGATCCTGCTCGTCGTCCTCGCCGCGGGCGCGCTCGCCGCGTGGCTCCTGAAGAGCATTATCCATGGGGTCGGGCTCGGTTTCGTCGATCGTTTCCTCGGCGCGGTGTTTGGAGTGTTGCGCGGCGCGCTGCTGGCGGTGATTTTTGCGCTGTTCGCGGGCCTCACGACGCTGCCGCGCAACGATTGGTGGCAAAATTCGAACCTTGGGCCGATGCTGGCGGAGTCAGCCTTGGCGTTGCGGCCGTACCTGCCCGCGGAGTGGGCGTCACGGCTCGATTTTTCGGCCAAGGGCAAAGTCCCGGCAGCCGGGGCGGCCTCGGCATCGCGGGCGCCGGACGGAGAGACGGAACCATGTGCGGAATCGTAGGCGTCGTCGCGCATACGCCGGTCAACCAGCTTCTCTACGACAGCCTGCTGCTGCTGCAGCACCGCGGGCAGGACGCGGCCGGCATCGTGACCGGCGAAGGCGCGATGTTCCACATGCACAAGGGCCCGGGTTACGTCCGCGACGTGTTCCGCACGCGCAACATGCGCGAGCTCTCCGGCAACCTCGGCATCGGGCATTGCCGGTACCCGACCGCGGGCTCGGCGGCGTCCGACCTCGAATCGCAGCCGTTCTACGTCAACTCGCCGTTCGGCATCACGCTCGCGCATAACGGCAATCTCACCAACAGCGACGCGCTGAAGAAGGAGCTTTTCCAGCTCGACTTCCGCCACGTCAACACCAACTCGGATTCCGAGGTGCTGCTCAACGTGTTCGCGCTGGAGCTGGAGCGCGCAGCGCACCACGCGCGGCTCGATGCCGACGCGATCTTCGCCGCCGTCGCCGGCGTCCACCGGCGCTGCCGCGGTGCATACGCGATCGTCGCGATGATCGCGGGCTACGGGATGGTGGCGTTCCGGGATCCCTTCGGTATCCGCCCGCTCATCATCGGCCGCAACGACGCGATGGGCGGCAGCGAGTATCTCGTCGCCAGCGAATCCGTCGCGCTCGAGCCGCTCGGCTTCTCGGTGCTGCGCGACGTGGCGCCCGGCGAGGCGATCTACGTCGACCAGACCGGCGCGTTCCATGCGCGCCAATGCGCCGAGCAATCGGTGCTGGCACCTTGCATCTTCGAGTTCGTCTACCTCGCGCGGCCGGATTCGGTGATCGACGGCACCTCGGTCTACGAATCGCGCCTCAACATGGGCGAGCAGCTCGCGAACAAGATTCGCGGCATGCCGGAGGCGCGCGACATCGACGTCGTGATCCCGATCCCCGACTCCAGCCGGCCCTCGGCGCTGCAGCTCGCGAACACGCTCGGGCTCACGTATCGCGAAGGCTTCGTCAAGAACCGCTACATCGGCCGCACGTTCATCATGCCGGGGCAGGCGATGCGGCGCAAAAGCGTGCGCCAGAAGCTCAACCCTATCGGCATGGAGTTCAAGGACAAGGTGGTGCTGCTCGTCGACGACTCGATCGTGCGCGGCACCACGTCGCACGAGATCGTGCAGATGGCGCGTGACGCCGGCGCGCGCAAGGTCTACTTCGCCTCCGCGAGTCCGCCCGTGCGTTACCCGAACGTCTACGGCATCGACATGCCGAACCAGGACGAACTCGTGGCGACGGGGCGCACCGAAGCGGAGATCGCGCGCTCGATCAGCGCTGACCTTCTCATCTACCAGGACCTCGACGCGCTGAAGGCCGCGGTGCGTACGACGAATCCGCAGCTGAAGGAATTCGAGGCGTCCTGTTTCGACGGCAAGTACATCACCGGCGACGTCACCGCGGACTACCTGTCGCAGCTTGCCTTCGCGCGCGATGCGTCGCGCGGCGACGCGGAT
Organism: Casimicrobiaceae bacterium; assembly: GCA_039934535.1. Taxonomy (GTDB): domain Bacteria; phylum Pseudomonadota; class Gammaproteobacteria; order Burkholderiales; family Casimicrobiaceae; genus CAIWHR01. The sequence continues at coordinate 6,602 of JBDTLY010000125.1, forward strand.
GCGGATCCTGCCGACGCGTCGGAATCGGTCGCCGTCAGCGGCTGACCAGGTTCAGCGCGCAGCCGCCGCCATGTAATCGACCGCGGCCTTGACCTCGGCATCGGAGAGCGACGTGTTGCCGCCCTTGGCGGGCATCGCGCCCTTGCCGGCCAGCGCGACCTTGTAGAGCGTGTCGATCCCCGTGGCGAGGCGCGGCGCCCAGGCGGCCTTGTCGCCGAACTTCGGCGCGCCGGCGATGCCGGCGCCGTGGCAAACGGTGCACGTCGATTCGAAGATCTTCCTGCCGTCCGGCTTGGCGGCGGCTGCCGGAGCCGCCGCGGCAACCGCGACGGGTGCCGGCGCTGCGGCTGCGGACGCAACCGGTGCCGCAGCGGGCGCGGCAACTGGCGCCGCCGCCGAAGCCGCGGGCGCCTTCCCCGCGGGCTCCTTCCAGGTAGCGCCGGCCTTGTTCGCCATGAAGACCACCGCGCGCTCGACGTCGACGTTCTCGAAATCCGGGTTGCCGCCTTTGGCAGGCATCGCGTTGTAGCCGTTCAGCGCGTGCCCGACCGTCACCGCCTGGCCCTGCACGATCACTTTCGCCCACGCGGCCTTGTCGCCGAATTTCGGCGCGTTGAGCAAGCCCGTTTCGTGGCACGTCTTGCAGACCTGCCCGTAGATCTGCTCGCCGGTGAGCGGCACCCTCGGGCCGGCGAGCACGACCTGCCCGACCGGCTGGATCCGCGCCATGATGGCGCTGTCGTCCTCGTGCGCCCCCCGGACGCCGCTCGTCACCAGCTGCGAGAGCAGGATGGCGAGCCCGATCGGCACGACGAACGCCAGCACGACGACGATGATGAGCTGCTTCGGAGTCTTGATGGGGGAAACGTGCTGATCGGGTTCTTGCATGGGCATTCCTGGTCCGGATGGGTTGCCGTGGAGCGGTGTGATCGAAAAGGTGATTCGTCGCGGACCGTCGCACGCGAGCCTTCAGCGCCCGGACGGAAAAAGCGCGACATTATACCGCGGCTGGACGCTCGTTCGAGGCGCACGGTAGAATGCCGGTCCGCGCGCCCGTAGCTCAGTTGGATAGAGTGTTGGTTTCCGAAGCCAAAGGTCACAGGTTCGACTCCTGTCGGGCGCGCCATTCCCGTCCATGACCTGAGCCCGCGGCGCGACCGTCAAAACGCGACGGCGGTCTTTCCCTTCAGCTCCAGGATCCGCCGTGCATCGTCCGGCGTCGCAATCTGCAGCCCCATCGCCTCGATGATCGTCCGCACGGCGCGGACCTGCGCCGCGTTCGACTCCGCCAGCTTGCCGGCGCCGATCCACAGGCTGTCCTCGAGACCCACGCGCACGTTGCCGCCCATCGCCGCCGACATCGACGCGATCGGCAGCTGGTTGCGCCCGGCGCCCAGCACGCTCCATCGGTACTGATTGCCGAAAAGCCGGTCCGCGGTGCGCTTCATGTGCGCGACGTCGTCGGGATGCGCGCCGATGCCGCCCAGGATGCCGAACACGCTCTGGATGAAAAGTGGCGGCTTCACCACGCCGCGCTCGAGAAAATGCGCGGCCGTATACAGGTGTCCGATGTCGTAGCACTCGATCTCGAAGCGTGTGCCGTTGTCCGCGCACGAGGTCAGGATGTACTCGATGTCCTTGAACGTGTTCTTGAAGATGCGATCCTCGGATCCTGCGAGGTACGGGCGTTCCCAGTCGTGCTTGAAGGTCGGGAACCGCTTCAGCATCGGGAAGAGGCCGAAGTTCATCGAGCCCATGTTGAGCGAGGCGACCTCGGGCTTGAGCTGCA